>JBCCEG010000009.1:0-14065 GCA_039030455.1 Myxococcota bacterium
ATCTGAAACAGACATTCGAAGGCACGGGAGGTTACGCCAAAGCCGTGACAACGGATGCGCTTGCCACGCAACAACAAGGCCTGGCGCGTGTAGCCTCGGGCATGGATGCCGTCATCACCACGGCGCAAGTGCCGGGGGGGGTAGCCCCCTTGCTGATCACACGGGAGGCGTTAAGCGGCATGAAACCAGGCTCCGTGGTCGTGGATTTGGCCTGCTCAAGCGGCGGCAACGTAGCGGGGAGCAAACCCGACACCGTGGCGCAAATCGAAGGAGTTATCGTACTAGGTCCCACGAACCTAGCCGCGCAATTGGCGCCCGACGCCAGTTTGCTGTACGCACGCAACGTGGCCGCGCTGTTGGAACTTCTCATTCACGACGGTCAACTCCACCCTTACGTCAACGACGACATTATCGCCGCCGCTTGCATCGCCCGCGGCGGCCACTGCGTGGCTTTGCTCCCAAAAGCTCCGGTGAAAAAGCAAGCCCCCGCAGGGGGTCACTGCGTGGCTCTGTCGCCGAAATCCTCTCATGCATCGGAGCCACGTGACAAAAAACAGGGTACGGAGAGCAAAAGTTCTGGTAATTCGGAAGATTCGGAGAGATTAAGGAATTCATGATGGATCCAGTCGCCGCGACGCATTTTGTCATGCAACTATACGTGCTGGTGCTGTCGGCGCTCATCGGTCTGGAGGTCATTGCCAAAGTCCCCGTGCTGCTGCACACGCCGCTCATGTCGGGCTCTAACGCCATTTCGGGCATTGTCTTGGTCGGCGCGATCACGCTCGGGTGCGGCGCGGAGTCAAGTCTTGCGCGTCTGCTGGCCAACGGCGCGGTTTTCTTGGCAACGGTCAACGTCGTCGGTGGTTTCGTTGTCACCGACCGCATGTTGTCCATGTTTCGCAAACAAACGCCCAAAGCGCGCGACGGACAAAAGGGTTCGGAGGGCAAAACGTGAGACAAGCCGCGCAATGCATCGCGAGAGCAGGGACAAGATCGCGACAACTCAGCGGCTTTGTTTCGGTGGGTCCCGCCACCTGTCGCGACCTCGACTTGTTAGGCGTTACGTCGCTTGATCAACTGGCGCGACAGGACCCCGTCAAGCTATACCGTCGGCTGTGCCAAACAACGGGGCAGAAGGTGGACATATGTATGCAAGATGTCTTTTTCGCCGCTGTGGCGCAAGCGCGCGACCCCCACCTGCCACCAGCAAAAAAACAGTGGTTCTATTGGAGTCGCGTGCGCAAAGGGCAACTTCCTTTGGCATCGCTGCCACCGTACACACCCAAAGCCAACGAAGAAAGTGCTTGAGGGAGATGTGTTGATAAATGTAAACACATGGGCCTCTGTATTGCACGGCGCTCTATTAGTCGCCGGGGTTGGGTTTGTGCTGTGCCTCAAACTGTTGGCGTCGCCTCGCACCGCGCGGCAGGGCAATGCCATTGGTGCCTTGGCCATGCTGCTTGCGTGTGGCGCCACGCTGGCGCAAGCGCAGCCGGATGTAGGCGCGATACGAGCAATGCTTGTGGCCGCGGCTGCGGGAGCCGTCGTGGGGGTGATCACGGGCCGTAGGGTGCACATGACCGCCATGCCGCAGCTCGTGGCCGTCTTTAACGGCTTGGGAGGTGCAGCGTCCGTGTTCGTCGCCGGTGGCGAATTGGTTCGCTGGGGCGGCCATGCCGGCGGCGCCTTGCAACTCAACCCTATCGGTGAAATTGGGCCGGCGTTAGCGCTAAGTGCTTGGGCAGGTGCTTGGGTAGGGGGACTGACGTTTAGCGGTAGCCTCATCGCCTTTGGCAAACTGCAAGGGCTGCTGTCATCGCAACCTGTTTGCATTCCCAAGGGCCGCATAGCCGTTTGCCTCACTCTGCTGTTGCTGCTAGGAGCCGGCGGTGCGATGGTGATCGCCCCCAAAAGCTTGCTGCTCTTCGGCATTGTCGTCGTGATCGCGGAAATTCTAGGAATCCTTCTCACCCTGCCCATTGGCGGCGCGGATATGCCCGTGGTGATCTCGCTGCTCAACGCCTATTCAGGTCTGGCGGCTCTCGCGTGCGGCTTTGTGGTGAATAGCCCGCTCTTGATTCTCTCGGGGTCGCTGGTGGGTGCCTCGGGCATCATTCTCACACGACTGATGTGCCAAGCCATGAATCGGTCGCTGGCTAACGTTGTCTTTGGCGCCTTCGGCGCGGCAACACAACAGACAAGTGGCCAAGACGGCAAAGAAATGAAGGAATTCTCCCCGTTGGATACCGCCATGTTGCTGCGCAACGCCGAGCGCGTCATCGTGGTGCCCGGCTACGGTCTGGCTGTCTCGCAAGGCCAACGCGCGGTGCGCGAAATTGCCGACGTTCTCAAACAGCAAGGCACCCAAGTCGTCTACGCTGTCCACCCTGTGGCGGGCCGAATGCCAGGGCACATGAACGTACTGTTGGCCGAGGCCGACGTCCCCTACGATGACCTGCTCGATCTAGAGGCGGTCAACCCCGAGTTTCTTCACACCGACGTGACTCTCATTGTCGGCGCCAACGACGTGGTCAACCCCGCCGCGCGTGACGATCCCAGCTCGCCCCTTGCGGGCATGCCCATTTTGCACGCGGACAAAAGCAGGGCGGTGATCGTGTTCAAGCGTGGCAAGGGACGCGGTTTTGCCGGTGTGGAAAATCCCCTGTTCACCGCCGACAACGCTCATGTGGTATTCGGCGATGCTAAGCAGTCACTCACTGCCGTGGCCTCCCACTTAAAACAGTTGTAACGGACTTGGATTCCTTGTGGGAATCCTTTTGGTGTGTTTTCTGTTCGTAGAGACGCGATTCATCGCGTCTCTACTTTAAAGCGCGCTGCCGGGCCGCTTCATAAAGCAACAGCGCGGCGGCATCAGCGGCATTCAGGTCCATGTCGGCCTGTCGCATGGGGATCCCCGCCAGTTCATCGCAGGCACGGGCCACTAACGGGCGCAACCCTTTCTGCTCTCCACCCACCACCAGCGCGCACGGCTGTCGCAAATCGGTACGCCACACAGGTTGTTGTGCCCGTTCGTCGGCTCCTACGCACCAAAAGCCCACTTGTTGCAACTGTTGCAATGCTCTTCTCACGTTGACCACGCGCGCCACGGCCAATTGCGCCAAGGCACCGCAAGCAGCTTTTTCCGCCACCGCCGTCACACCAGCACACCGATCGGTGGCAATCACTAAAAACCGCGCGCCAAAGGCAAAGGCGCAACGCGCGGCGCGGCCCAAATTGCGCGGATCCACCACGCCGTCCAGCACAACCCCCAAGGGGGGCTTGTTTGCTTGGTCGTCTTGGGACGGTGGAGGTGTCGTGGCACGGCGGCCGGGTTCACTCTGATCGCCCTTGTTGTCATCCCTTCGCTGTCGCTCAGGATGGCAGGAGGAGCCTTCACCGGCCAGCACATCCTCCAGACGCCGATAGGGGAATGGATGCGTTTGCAACACCACGCCCTGGTGGGTCGCGTCGTCGCCACACTGTTGCGTGAGCATCTCCGATGGTCGCGCGTGACAGGGAACCCCCGCTTGTTGTGCCCATGCAGCAACCGTTTGATGCACAGCCGGCGTGCAAAACAAGCAAACGGCCCGCTTAGGCATATGGCGTAAACTCGCCTGCACCGGCCGCCTGCCCATCACACAGCGATCAGAAAGAAATGGCTTCTGCAAAGACGGACAGAATCGAACATGACGCCTCCCGTGCCTACCCACCCTGGCGACAGGAGAACGACTCATGAAAAAGGCTACACCCGCATGGGCATGACGACACACTGATGGTCGTTCGACTCGGCGCCCGTGAGCAGGACCGGTGAGAGCGAATCCGTCAACCGCAGTTGCACATTCTCTTCGTCCATCGAGCTCAGTGCTTCAACTGCATAGCGGGCATTCACACCGATCTCCAGTGCCGGACCGTCATACTCCACCGCCACGGCATCAGAAACCTCGCCCGCTTCGGGATTGTGGCAATGCACTTCAAGCTCCCCCGGCGCGAGGGACCATTTAAGGCCTTGGTGCTTATCACTCACAAGCACCGTGCAACGCCGCAGAGTTGCCAACAAGTCCGCACGCGACACTCGAGCTAGCTTATCCGACAGCTTGGGAATCACCTGATGGTAGTCTGGGAATGCGCCGTCGATGAGACGCATGGTCAGCAGCGTCCCTTTGTAGATGGCGACGGCTTGGCCCGGCACGAACCCTAGCTCCAATCCGTCGTCTTCTCCCGGCTCTTCCTGTTGCAACAGGCGAATCAATTCGGCAAGACCCTTGCGCGGGATGATGACGGGAGATAGTAGCCCTAAGTTGATGCTGTCACTTTGCGCCCGCACGCGACTGAGTCGGTGCCCGTCAGTAGCCGCCATGACCAACCCTTTTTCTCCTTCGCCCAACGGTTCGCAACAGACACCGGTGAGGGCGAAACGGTTGTCGTCCGTACTGGTGCAGTACAGGGTTTTATGCACCATATCAGCGAACCGCCGTGCGTTGACCCGCTGCAACGCCACATCGTCGGGCCGCACCACGCCTGGGAACTCCTGCGCAGGCAAAGTGAGCAACTGCGCACGGACGCGACCGCTGTGCACCTGCAACTGTTTGCCTTCTTCGCAGAAAAGCAGCGCGTCGGGGCCGGGCAGTGTACGCACTACGTCAAGCAAAGCACGAGCGGGGGCTACCACACTCCCTGGCTGTTGCACATGACAGTCGTGCTGCATGCGCATGGCTGTTTCTAAATCGGTAGCGCTTAAACTTAACTGCCCGGCTGGTTTACCGTTATCTCCTCCATCGTTATGTTGACTCGCCTGCAACAAAACATGGGAGAGTACCGGCATGGAACTCTTCCGTTGTGCCACACCCTGCAACAGGTTGAGTGCTTTGAGCAACTCAGCAACGCCTATACGCAACTCCACTGTGACCTCGATGGACGCGATAGCAACTTGATCCCTGTCCCTTCTACTTATGTACGCGATCTACCCGCGTCACGCAACCTGAAACTTGCCGCCGCCTAGCTCCAAGCTCTTCGGCAGAGACAAAGCGTACAGCAAGATGAAGCCTGTCTTACCTAAGTTAAACCTCACACATGTAAAAACCGCAGGCAGAATCCGCATATGACAGATTGAGCACAAAATCCATAAAACATGCGGCTTAAACGTCTGTACTAACTCTCCGGCACCCCTGCTTTGGGCAACCACTAAAGGTGAACAGCCAAATGAAGCGCGTCAAATCTGCCTCAACCTTTACACATGTAAAAACCGCAGGCAGAATCCGCATATGACAGATTGAGCACAAAACCCATGAAACATGGGATTTAAACGTCTGTACCAACTCCCCGGCACCCCTGCTTTGGGCAACCACCAAAGATGAACAGCCGAATGAAGCGCGTCAAATCTGGCTTAACCTTTACACATGTAAAAACCGCAGGTAGAATCCGCATATGACAGGTTTAAAGCGATACCTAGAAGCCAGGCTGACCAAATTGCTGCGACAATTCCCCGTGGTCGTGGTGGTGGGGGTACGCCAATGTGGCAAGACCACGCTGGTGAAACGGGTGGCACCCAAGTGGGCGTACGTCGACCTGGAAGACCCGAAGACAGCCGAACGCGTGTCTTACGACCCCGCGTTTTTCCTGCGACAACATCCACGTCGAGTGATTTTCGACGAGGTTCAAGCCTTGCCCGCGCTGTTTCGTTCGCTGCGTGGTGCCGTCGATGCTCGCCGGACCGAAAAAGGCCGCTATTTGCTCACGGGCTCCAGCAGCCCCGAGCTGTTACGGCAGGCATCGGAGACATTAGCGGGTCGCGTGGCCACGGTCCAATTAGGCACACTCAAGGCTAGCGAGCTTGCACGCCAATCCTTGAGCCCCTTTTACCAGTTGTTTGGCGGCACGCTGAATCGCAAAAACCTGGTACAGGGCCGCCCACCCTTGACTCTGGCACGAGTCCAACGCGCGTGGCTCCGAGGCGGCTACCCGGAACCGGCACTGAGACGACACGAGGATTTTCATGCCCAGTGGATGGACAGCTACCACAGTGCATACGTGGAACGCGACATTTCTCGTCTGTTTCCACGTCTCAACCGAACGGCTTACCGACGCTTTATCACCATGCTGTGTCATCTCAGCGGAACCATTCTTAACAAGCGCAATCTGGCCCGAGCCTTGGAAGTGAACGAGGGAACCATCCGCAGTTACCTGGATATCGCGGCTGGAACGTTTCTATGGCGCCAATTGCCCAGCTTTGAAAAGGGCGGACCGCGCGGCGTAACGAAAATGCCCAAGGGACATCTGCGCGACACCGGCCTGCTCCACTTTTTGCTGCACATCCTCAACAAACACACACTGGACAATCACCCCATTATCGGCTTGTCGTTCGAGGGGTTTGTGGTGGAGGAAATTCTTAAGGGTCTGGAGGCGGCATCCGTCGTCGGCTGGCGGGCTTATCACTATCGCACGCGCGGCGGCGCCGAAATCGACCTGGTGCTCCAGGGAGCGTTCGGTACTTTGCCGGTGGAAGTCAAGTGCGGCGCTCGTCCCCCCATGCGAAGCTTGCAAACCTTGGTGCGGTTCGTGCGAGACCACCGGCTGCCCTTCGGCGTGCTGGTAAACCAAAGCGATCGGGTGGAGTGGCTCACGCCCCAAGTAGTCCAAATTCCCGTCGGATGGCTCTAATACCCGGATTTACAGGAATTGAACGGATTGCAGGATGCATGGTTGCGAGGAAACGCGCGCGTTTGCCACCGTCATCTCCCCGTCCGATATCCGACCATCCGACTACTAATTAAGCAACGAGATGAAGCCGGCTATGTCTGAACGAAGCTCCAAACATGTAAAAACCGCAGTTAGCATCCGCATATGACAGGTTTGGCGTAAAACCCACAAGATATGTGGTTCAAAACGCTGTATGGCTTCCCCGCGACTCAGCCTTGGGCGGGAACCACAGGCAAGCAGCCGGATAAATCCCATCCTATCTAGGCGAAACCCTATACATGTAAAAACCGCAGGCAGAATCCGCATATGACAGATTTAGCTTGAAACCTAGAACTTAGGCCGATCAAACAGATGCACCTATTCCTGAATGCGCTTCGGGCGAACGAAACCGCTAGCAAACAAACTTTCCTGTTGCCTGATCGTTTGGTAAAAAACCGCCTGCTTGCATGCGCCACATGCGCGCGTAACCACCGTCGGCGGCCAAAAGCTGCTCGTGCGTCCCGTCCTCCACAATGCGGCCGTTGTCAAACACCAACAGTCGGTCCATATGCAACAGCGTCGAGAGGCGATGGGCAACGACAATCACCGTCCGATCTTGCATCAACCGCAGCAGGCTTTGTTGGATGAGATGTTCGGTCACCGAGTCCAACGCCGACGTTGCTTCGTCTAACACCACGATGCGCGTGTCTTTCAGCAGGGCGCGCGCTATGGCGATGCGCTGGCGTTGACCACCGGAGAGTTTGATCCCTCGCTCTCCCACCAACGTGTCGTAGCTCTGCGGCAACTGTGTGATGAAGTCATGACAATGCGCCGCTTTGGCAACCGCGAACACCTCGTCATCGCTTGCCTGGGGCCGTCCATAGCGGATGTTGTCGGCCAGGCTGCGATGAAACAACGTGGGATCTTGCGGAATGACGGCAATGCCACGCCGCAACGAATCTTGTGTCACTCGACTGACGTCTTGCCCGTCAACACGAATGCAGCCGCCCTGAACATCAAACAAACGGAGCAGCAAGTTGACAAACGTGGTTTTGCCACCGCCGGAAAATCCCACCAGGCCCACCTTTTGTCCCGCAGGAATGTGAACATGAAGCTCCTTGAAAACCGGCCTGCCTCGAACGTAGCCAAAATTCACGCGATCAAACGCAACATCTCCCCGCTGTATCCGCAAGTCTTGCGCCCCCGGCATGTCCACCACCTCATGCGGCACTTGCATCAGCCGCAGGGCCTGGCGGCACACGCCGACTTCCGTTAACCACTTGGGCAACTGCATGCCAAGCCACCACATCCACATCACGACACTAAAATTGGTATGCATGACAAAGACAAAGTCGCCGACCGTGATAGCGCCGTGTTGCCAACTGTAAATGGCGAACGTCGTCAGCCCTATCGCATTAACCCAAAGAAACCACTGGCCCAGTACCAGCTGTAACCAAGCAATGAAGCGTAACGCGCGAACGTGTTTGGTTTGTTCGTCCACCTGCTTGGCACAAACACGCTCTCGCTCATAACCACCGAGTGCAAACAGCCTCACGCTCATCATATTGCTGAAAACATCCATGATGCGCCCCGACAATGAGGCGCGGCTGCCGGCCCGCACGTTCGACAACTCGATGCAACGAGAGCTGGTAGCCAAACAGATGGCCAAATGCACCGCCGCCCATCCCCCTAAAAAAACACCGAGAAACGGCTGTAGGCGGGCCAGCCAAAACGTAGCGGTTACCGTCGCGGCAAGCGGTGAGATAAAAGACTCCAAGACAAGGTGAACCACATGGTGGGCACTGGTGGGCATATCGTTAATCTTGGCCACCACGTCACCGGCAAAATGGTTGGCGAAGTAGCTGTGGGATTGACGACTCACGTGGTTAAACAGACTCATCCGCATGTGTGCCTCTAAACGCGGTAAAGCACGGGCAAGCAAAAAAGTCTGAAACCTGACCGCAATCTCAAAAACAACCCACATCCCCACCCACAAGGTGAAACTGGGAGCCAGGTGACGCCAGAGATGCACGCGTTCCCCTTGGTAAGATGCGACGTCGTCCACCAAGAACCCAAAAACCTTCGGCACCACGACAATGAGAATTCCGCCGGACACAATTGACCCAAGTAAAGCCACGAAAAAATATGTCCACTGCTTACGAATAAAAAACCAGAAAAATGACCATAAATTTGCCGGAACTGATTGATTTGACATGCGTACCAAATTACGCACATGCACGCAATCCGTCAATACCGCAGATTACAGGATTTGATGGATGGTCGGATGTCGGACAGTGGAGGCGACAGGGAAACTCGGCGGAAACGGATTTCGTGGGGCAAAGGCAAACCCCTGCGGGAAATGCTAGGATGAGGCGGTTTCGTTAATGAAGAAAGGGACTCAAGGAGATAAATGATGAGGCAGGGAAAATCCACAACCATGCCTTTTTCCGACCACGATATCGCCAAGCTGGCCGACTTGGCCAAGGTAGCCCTGTCGCAAGAGGAAAGGGAGCAACTCAAACTGGACCTCACGCAAATCGTGGGCTACGTCAAACGAATTCGACAGGCATCGCTGGACAAACTGTCGCCCATGACGAACGATGCCCGGCACATGCAATTGCCGCTGCGCAACGACGATGCGTTGGAGTCTCCCCCGGGGCGGCGTTGCATTGAAGACTCCGCCGGATACAAGGACGGTTTGGTGGAGGTACCGGCTATTCTCCCCCCGCAAAGTCGCAAAGAGGACTAGCCACGATGGCGAACAACACCCCGTATCATTGGACACTGGCACAAGCCAATCAACACCTAGCTGCGGGTGATGTCTCTAGCCGTGAGCTGACACAAGCATGTCTGGAGCGCAGAAAACAGCTGAACGATCAACTTAATTTTGTAGTGGCGCGCGACGACGACGCGGCATTAAACGCGGCGTCGGCCTCGGACGAACGACGCAAGAAGGGAGAGTTGTTGGGGCCGTTGGACGGGATTCCCGTTGCGCTGAAAGACATGTTTCTCACCACCGAACTTCCCACCACGGCATGCAGTCGTATCCTGGAAAATTACCGTTCTCCCTACAACGCTACCGCATGGCGCAAGCTCAAGGAGCAGGGCGCTGTTCTCGTGGGCAAACTGAATCAAGACGAATTCGCCATGGGCTCGTCGAATGAAACAAGTTGCCACGGCCCATGCCGTAACCCGTGGGATTCGCAGCGCTCCTGCGGCGGTTCGTCCGGCGGCTCCGCCGGAGCCGTCGCCGCCGGACTGTGCCCGGGCAGCTTGGGCACCGATACCGGCGGATCCGTGCGGCAGCCGGCCGCCTTTTGTGGCGTGGTAGGGTTGCGGCCCACTTACGGCCGCGTGTCGCGACGAGGTGTTATCGCTTTCGCCAGCTCGCTAGACCAAGTGGGACCGCTGGCGCGCGACGTAACAGGCTGCGCCATGTTGCTGAGCGCCATCGCGGGCCACGATCCCCATGACTCCACGAGCCTGCCGCATCCCGCGGAACGCTACGAGCAGGAGCTACCCGACCAAGCGAAAGGGCTCACGGTGGGCGTGGCCGAAGAACTGTTGGAACAAGCGGACGCCGACGTGCGCGCCACGGTGCGAAACGCGGCCGCCGCAATGCAAGCTCGCGGCGCAACGCTAAGGCCGGTGAGCCTGCCCGACCCTGATTTAGCCGTGGCCGCATACTATGTCCTGGCTTGCGCCGAAGCTTCGTCAAACCTCTCGCGCTACGACGGCGTGCGCTACGGGCCGCGCAAAGGCCAAGAGTCGGGACTTGACGAAATGGTGCGCCGTACGCGCGGCGAGTTGTTTGGCGCCGAAGTAAAGCGCCGCATTTTACTCGGCACGTACATGCTCAGCGCCGGCTATTACGACGCGTACTACGTGCGCGCGCAAAAAGTCCGCCAACACTTGGCGCGCAAACTGCACCAGGTACTGGCCGAAGTCGACGTCATTTTGGGGCCGACCACACCCACATCGGCCTTTGCGCTGGGCGCCAAACCCGATCCATTGAGCATGTACCTCAGCGACCTGTACACCATCCCGGCCAGCTTAGCCGGACTCCCCGCGCTCTCCCTCAACGGTGGATTTTGCGACTCGGGGTTGCCCGTGGGAGTGCAGCTAGTGGGCAAGGCCCTGCAAGAAAAAACGCTGTTGCAAGCGGCCTACGCCCTAGAGCGGGAGCTTGGCTTGAGCAATCTGCCAAGCATGAACAATATGGACGATCCGGCATAAGAAGCGGCGGCGAGTGATGCGCGCGATACAAACATCCGTTCCGGGCTTGCGGTTTTATCACAATCTTGTGCCCGAATCCTTTCATGCGGACTTTGTCAAACAGCTGACAGGAGCGCTCCACGAGCAACGTGACGGGCACTACGACGGATTTTCCTTCGCCGACGACGCGGCCTTTGACGCGGTGTTTTACCCGATGATGCACTGTCTGTTCCAAAGGATGCGGGAACTACGCGTTTTTAGGCAGTCGTCCCCGGGCAAGCTCAAGCTGGGGTGCTCCCTCATCGGCTATGAACGCAATGGATACATCAAGCGACACAAAGACTCCGTTCTCCTCAGCGGAAACACGGTGGCCGTGTTTAGCTTCGGTTCACCCTGCGTCATCAACTTTTACCAAGAAGACCCGCCTCGTCGCCACGAAAAAATCTTCGTGCCTTCTAGATCGCTGTACGTGATGGAGGGCGAAGCACGCCATCGCTGGGAGCACGCCGTTTTGCCGGACGAAGACAGCTTTCAGGGGAACAAGTTCCACAGAGACAAGCGCTACTCCCTGTTGTTGTTCGAGCCCGGACCCTTATATCGCGAGGAAATTCTAGAGTGCTAAGAGCCCGTTTTCAAAGGTTGGTTCCCAAAATTCCACTCTTGCCCAAGGCGATCCAAGCCGCCGCGGAGCAAAAGCAGCCGACCCGCCTTCGCGGACCCGATTACTATTGCTCTACGATTAGAAGAGGAGCATAAGGAAGGAGAACCGTGCTAAGTACTCGGATTCACGAGGATTGACGGGATTATCGGATGAGTGACTCGGATAGAGCGAGTGCCCCTGCCATCACGGAAATAGCCGCTCTGTCGCCCTGGGAGCTGGAGGAGTGGATCCAACAGCACGGCCACCCTCGCTACCGTGCCCTGCAACTGCTTGAAGCGCTGCACGGTCGGGGCGTACGCGTGCCAGCGGAGATCACCGTTCTCCCGGCGGCCTTGCGCGAACAGTTACAGCGAGAAACGCTTCACCGCCCGCTGCGGTGCGCGCAAGTCAAGCGCAGTACCGACGGCACGCGCAAATACCAGTTCCAAACCCACGACGGCCACCTGATCGAAAGCGTCTGGATCCCCAACGTTTCGCGCCCCGGCAGACATGCGCTATGTATCTCCAGCCAAGTGGGGTGCGCCATGGGTTGCCGCTTTTGCGCCACGGCGGCACTCAAGCTCAAGCGCCACCTGAGCGCGGGAGAAATCACCGCCCAAGTCCACGGTGTTCTGGGGGATCTGCTCTGTCACTCTGAGCGTCTCTCCTGTCATTCTGAGCGAAGCGAAGAATCTCCCCACGTTTCGGCACCCTCCCTTGTCACCCCCGCGAAAGCGGGGGTCCTTCCTCGCTGTGCTCGTCAGGACGACAGAAAGGGCGATCAAAACGCCGGCGGCGCCCCCGCAAGCCACACCGGCGCGGAATCTTTAGGAAAACAAAGAGGCACCGCCCCCGTCACAAGGTGGATAGACAACATCGTCTACATGGGGATGGGTGAACCGCTGCACAACGTAGAGCAAGTTATCCGCTCCATCCAGCTGCTCACACACCCGAGAGGATTGGGGTTGGCACCGCGACGCATCACCGTTTCCACCTCGGGGATTGTGCCTGCAATCTCCCAGCTGCTTGAGCAAACCCAAGTGCATCTTGCCATCAGTTTAAATGCCACCACCGACGACGTACGCAGCGGCATTATGCCCGTGAACCGCAAGTGGAACCTGGCGACGCTGATGGAAACTTGCCGCAACCTGCCGCTTGGTCGCAGGCGGCGGATTACGTTTGAATACGTGCTGCTGGCCGGGGTCAACGACACACCACAAGACGCGCAACGTCTACGACAACTGCTGCGAGGCCTGCCCTTTTGTCGCGTGAATCTCATTCCATTTAACCCTCACCCCTTGTCGCCCTTTAAGCGCCCCGAGCCCGCGCACGTGCTGGCGTTTCAACAGCAAGTCCGCGGCAGCGGCAACCTGGTGTTCATTCGTCGCACGCGCGGCGACGATGTGGATGCCGCCTGCGGCATGCTCCACCCTCAAAACAAGCCGCGGATCAGGGGGATTGACGAGATTGTCGGATGACCGGCTTGGAAAAAGCTGGGGAAAGGAGTCTCTCGCACTATGCTATGCTGGGTAGAGAGAAGTCACCAAGAGCTGGTTTCGGGAGGGACAGCCCGGCAATGAGGATAACACAGGCTTTTTCCTTGTCATCGACGCCGCCCTCGCATGTAGAGACGCGATTAATGGCGTCTCTACGCCATGGCAAAATCCAAAAACAACGGACCGGAAAAACCTGGGTCGTCGCGCTGTCTGAAATTAGTGTCCACTGGATTGCCGCTTTCGCCGCCGTGGGTTTGCTCACCCTGGCCGGCGGCTGCGGGCCGGGCGGACCGTTCGGCTCCGGCGGCGGGCCTTCGGCCACAACGCGACAAAGCCCCATCGTGGCGAACAATAAAGACCAAGCGATGACGTGCGCGCTCTACGCGCAGAAATACAAAAGATGCGACTTTCCGTGCGAAGTCAAGAACAAGCAATGCGTCGCGATGGTTTCTCAAAGCCCCTGCCTAGGCAAACTGGGAAAAGCATGCGCCGTCGCCAAGCAGTGCAAGTGGGTTCCCATTGACAGCAAAAATCCCAACGGGGGCGTGTGTCTCAACATCAACACACAGGTGGAGATCTGCGACGTCAAGGCATTCCTGGATTGGCAGGACTTTTGTGCTAAGCGACTGGACAAGGGCGCCCCCGACGACGCAACACAAAAAAAGTTGTGCGAACAAGAGATCAACGGCGCGCAACCGTGCGTCCATCAAGCTCAGGTGCGGGAAGGCTGTGCGCCGATCGCGGATACTGGCGACGGAGTGTGCGGTTTCTTCGGCATCGTCGCGGCGGGCGCTGTAGCAAATAGAGTTAAGTCGCTAACTCTAGTGAAAGAAGATTTTTCAGGAACTTTCACGCCTTGCGGTAATGCCCCTCTCTATGCATATGGGGTAGACAACCGTGTTCAAAACCCCGCGCAGTATTGCGGCAGTCTACTCGAAAACAAAGTGAATAGAACTGGACAACAAGCTTGTGAATTGGGTTCCGCTGCTCAAATTGATGTTCATGGAGATGTTGCCAAGAATGGCACACCCGTCTGCAC
>JBCCEG010000010.1:0-13540 GCA_039030455.1 Myxococcota bacterium
GAAAGCGGCAAAGGGCGCCCCGACTTGCTGCTGCTCCCCCGCGATGCGCGCAAGCCCGGCATTGTCATGGAGTTCAAGGTGGTCGAGGCCGAGGATCGGTTGGAGCAGGCGGCGCAAGCGGGGTTGGCGCAGATTCTGCAAAAGGATTACACGGCCGAGTTCGCCGACCGGCCGTGTTCCTTTATCTTGGCCGTTGGGATGGCTTTTTTCGGAAAAAAGCTAGCTGTCGCGCACGAGCGGGTGTAATTGAAAAACGCATCGACCACGCGTTGTGGCTTCGCTGCCTTGGTCGGCCTGCCCAACGCGGGCAAAAGCACACTGCTCAACGCCTTGGCCGACATGCCGCTGGCGGCCGTCACCCCCAAGCCTCAAACCACGCAAAGGCTCTTGCGCGGCATCGATACCCAAGGCGATTGTCAGATCATTTGGGTGGATAGTCCCGGCCTATTGCGGCCGCGCAACGCGCTGCATGCAACCATGCAGCGGCAGATTCATCAGGCCGTTCGCCACGCCGACGTGCTGGTCCATGTGGTGGACGTCACGCGTTCTTCTTCGGAATCGGATGCGACTCCTGATCCCTTGCCCGCGGCGGAGGTTGGCCACAAGCCGGTCATCTTGGTCTTCAACAAGATTGACCTGTTGCCTTGTCACGCCGTCGAAGAGGGATTGCCAAAAAGTAGAGACGCGATTAATCGCGTCTCTACGGTGGCGGGATGGGGAATGGTGGATTCCCGCTGGAGCCTGCCCCCGACCCCGAGCAGGGGTGGGAATGACAAAGTAAGAGGTGGTCAAAGGGTTCGAGACAACAATCTTTCTTTCAGGTCTTCTCAAAACGTTGCGAGCGAAGGTTCAGCAAGGCAAAAATCTTCGAAAAAGCGGAATTTATATGGGATAAATGAGCATTTTGAGAAGATTTTTAACGAAGCTGAAACGAGCACAGCAGTTTTGAGAAGACCTGCCTTGGGGGTTTCGGCGGTGACGGGGGAGGGGGTGGAGGAGTTGCGTGCCGCGGTAGCCGGACTGTTGCCGCGAGGGCCGTTTTTGTTTGATCCGCGAGAAGTGACGGACGCGCCCGAGCGTGCCTTGGCCGGGGAATTCATTCGGCGTGAGGCCATGCTGCAGCTGCGGCAAGAACTGCCCTATTGTGTTGCCGTGACGGTGGAGCGGTTTGATGAGCGCCGTCGCCGCGATCCGCGTAAGCCGTTGGTGGAGATCGAAGCCGTGTTGCACGTGGAACGCGCTAGCCAGCGCCCCATGGTGGTGGGTCGGGGAGGCGAGTGTGTGAAGGCGATCGGCACGGCTGCTCGCACGGTATTGCAACAGCTGCTGGACTGTCAGGTGATGCTACGTTTATCCGTTCGTGTGCAGCCCCATTGGCGCGCCCACGCGCCAAGCCTGCGCAAGCTGGGGTATGGTGGTTAGAGCGGCAAAAAGGGGGGAGTGGAGCATGCAACTCCATGAATATCAGGCGAAAGAGATTTTGCGGGAGCTGGGCATCCCCGTGCCGGTATCGTTTGTCTGTCGCGAGCCGCAAGAGGTTGGGGCGGCGTGTGACCGAGTGGGTTTTCCCTGCGTGGTCAAGGCGCAAGTGCACGCGGGAGGCCGAGGCAAGGCGGGCGGCGTGCGAGTCGTGCGCGGCTCCGAGGAAGGGTGCGACATGGCCGTCAAGCTGTTGGGGCGGCGTTTGGTGACGTCACAGACGGTTGCCGAAGGTCAGGCCGTGCACTGTTTGCTGGTGGAGCGGGGTTGCGAGGTTGCCCGTGAGTTTTACGTGGGCTTGGTGCTAGACCGTCAGCGCGACCGCATGTGTTTGATGGGGTGTGCGCAAGGGGGGATGGAGATCGAAGAAGTCGCCGCGAGCCGGCCCGAGGCGATTGTGAGGGAATGGATCGACCCGGTGGTGGGACTGATGCCCTATCAAGCGCGACGGATGGCGTGGTCGCTTGGGTGCGGGGGCGGGACCCACAAACAGATCGTGTCCGTCTTACAGGAGTTATGTCGTGCCGGGGCTTTGTTCGACGCAACATTGTTGGAAATCAATCCGCTCGTGATCACAAAACAAGAGGAGGTGGCGGCGCTAGACGCCAAGATGACGGTGGACGAATCGGCTCTGTTCCGTCAGTCTCGCATGGCACGGCTGCGTGACGCGAGTCAAGAAGATGAACGCGAGGTGGAGGCAGGCAAGCACAACCTGAGTTACGTTGCGTTGACGGGCAATATTGGCTGCATGGTCAACGGCGCGGGGCTGGCGATGGCAACCATGGACATGATTCAGCACGAGGGAGGGCAACCGGCGAATTTTTTGGATATCGGGGGCAGCGCCACGCAAGATCGGGTGCGGCATGCCTTGCGTCTGATTGTGCGGGACAAGGCGGTGCGCGCCGTGTTGATCAACGTGTTTGGCGGGATCGTTCGGTGCGACATGGTGGCACGGGGTATTGTCGGGGCCGCCCGTGAGGTCGGCGTAGCCGTGCCGTTGGTGGTTCGGCTGCGGGGCACGCGCGCTCAAGAGGGTAAAGCGGTGTTGGCCGCTAGTGGTCTGTCCATTACTCCGGTGGATACTTTGCTAGAGGCGGCGCGCACGGTGGTCGCCCACGCGGCGTAATATGCGGATTCAAATTGCCCGATGGGTGCTGCTGCTGACTTTCGCGGTGTTGTGGCTGCGTTTGTTCACCTTGCAGCTTGTGCGCGGGCAAACGTATTTGCAACGCAGCGAGAATAACTTTATTCAAGAGCAGTGGATCCCCCACGCGCGGGGTCGTGTGACTGACGCGAACGGCGAACCGCTGGTGGATAACAGGCCGTCGTACGACGTCTACGTAACGTTCGCGCTGTTGCCGGATACATCACATCTGCTGCGTCGGCTTCTTGCTCCCCTCAAGTGGGATGCCCCGCGATTGCGTCGTACAATGACACGGATTCAAGCGGCGGTGGATGCGCGGCAAGATGTGTTGGTCCCCATCGACACTCTGATTTCTCCGGTACGGTGCCGCGCATTGCAAGCGCGCGCGCTTGCTCAAGGCGTACGCGGATGGTTACAGCAATGGCACGGGGATGGTTCCTGCGATATAACCGTTGCCGCGCTGCGGTTCCCAACGCGCGAGCGCGTGTGGCGGCAATTGCAACGGATTCTTGGGCTGGAAGACGAGCCCATGGAACAGTTGGTGGCACGGGCAAACAAAAGAGCTAACGGACTGGGGCGTTTTAAACCCGTGCTGTTTTTGGCCGACGTCGATTTTGATGCTTATGCCCGCATTCAGGGCGCGGTGTCGCTCGGCGCGCTCAGCGGTGTTTCGGTAGTGACCGCGCACAAACGTCGCTATTTGCACGGAGACCTTGCCGCGCACGTGTTGGGTTTTGTCAACGAAGTGTCGTTGGACCAGTTGCGTCGGTCGCCGCATGTGTATCGGGTGGGCCATAAGGTGGGTCGCGGCGGTATCGAGAGGAGTTATGAAGAGGATTTACGTGGACAAGACGGCATTGAGCGTTTTGTCGTGGACGCTCGTGGGCGACGGTTGGGGGAGGATTGGCAACGGACCTTGCTTGGACGCGAACGTTTTGTGCGCTCGGCCACGTCGGGTTTAGATGTGCAATTGGCCATTGACGCCCGGTTGCAGCGCGCGGTGCAGCAGGCGTTCACCGAGAAAGCGGGAGCCGCCGTGGCGCTTGACCCCGGCACGGGATATGTGTTGGCGCTGGCTAGTTTTCCGTCTTACAACCCCAACCATGTGGTTGGACGTGGCAACACACGGCGCTTACAGGCGCTGCGTGCCGATCCGCTCAAGCCTTGGATTAACCGTGCCATCGGGTCTCACTATCCCCCCGGCAGCGCGTTTAAACCCGTCACCGCGTTGGCCGGATTGCGCGAGGGGGTGGTGACAACGCAGCGGCGGCGTTGGTGCCCCGGGCAGTTCCGTCTGTCCCGTACTACCTGGCGCTGCGTTCGTCGCCATGGGCACGGTTGGGTGGATTTTTATGAGGCCTTGCGCGCGTCGTGCGACGTCTATTTTTATCACTTAGGGCATGAGCTGGGGTTGGATCCGCTGGCGCGCATGGCACGGGAACTGAGTTTTGGTAAGCCCACGGGCATCGACCTGTTCGGCGAGTCCGGCGGCAACGTGCCCACCACCGCCTATTACCGCAAGCGGCTGGGGTATGACGCACCGGGTTTTGTCGTCAACAGCGCCATCGGCCAAGGGGATGTGACCGTGACGACTTTACAGCTGGCGACGGCTTATGCGGCATTGGTTAACGGCGGTACGGTCTATCGTCCTCGGTTGGTGCGCGCGGTGTCGCGCGACGGCCGGGTAGTGCGCCACTATCCACCTTCGCCCCAGAGCCGGTTAGACGTAAGCGCGGAGGATTCGCGGGCGGTCCACCGGGGGATTTCCCACGTGTTGGACAAGGGAGGGTCGGCCTATGGGTTGCGATGGCGCGCCGACTTGCCCGAATTGGTCCGATGGCTGCGTCAATCCAACGTGCGCATCGGCGGCAAGACAGGGACGGCTCAGGTAAAACGCTTGACTCTCAAAACGGGCCACGAAACGGTGGCGGACGTTCCCTACAAGCACCGTGATCACGGATGGTTTGTCGGGTTCGCCCCAGCCGATCGTCCAGAAATTGTAGTTGCCGTACTGGTGGAGCACGGCGGTTGGGGGAGCGTGTCGGCCGCGCCCATCGCTTGCAAGATCATCCGCGCATGGCACGAGGGGCGGAACGCGGTATCGGTTGAAAAACCGAAGAATTCCCACCTGCGAAGTAGAGACGCGATTAATCGCGTCTCTACGACAACGAAACGCACCAAAATGGATTCCTGCTTTCGCAGGAATGACAGGGTGGGGAAAACGACTTCAGAACTGTCTGCAAACGCAGACTCCGCAGAAAGACATGCACTTCTATTGTCATTCCTGCGAAAGCAGGAATCCACTGTGGAAGAAGAAAAAGCAACAGGGACGCAGTCCCCGTGATGGTTAACGTTCAGACGCTGCGCACGCGTTTCCCTTATGGGCTGGCGGCCCCTTGCGTTTTGTTGATGGTGATCGCGGCGATCAATCTCTCTTCGGCCGCGCGCTCGGGTCAGCCTCATCTGCACTGGATTCACCTGGGTCGTTTTGTCGCGGCGTGTTTTGTGACGGGGAGTGTTGTGTTCGTTCCACCGTCTCTTTTGCGTCGGTTGGCGGTTGTTGCCTACGTGCTGGGTATTGGGCTGCTGCTTGCCGTGTTGGTTGTCGGTGTTACGGTCAAGGGGTCGCAGCGATGGGTCCATGTGGGTTTCACACGGCTGCAACCGTCGGAATTGGCCAAGCTGACGACGTTGCTGGTGGTTGTTGGCACCTGTGCCTCCGACCCAACGCGGGGGGGATATACCCTACAAAGATTGTTTTTGCCTTTTGCCCTGTCTAGGCCCTTGGCGTGCGGGGGCGCGGCAGTGTTTTTCGTGGCGTACAAAGGACTGTTATGGCCGTTTTCGGTTTGGAAAGCATTGGCGGGTCTTGGTGGGCTGTTGGTGTTGACGACCTGGGGGGTGGAGTGTGGTCGTCGTCTGGTCATACGCGGCTGGCGTTGGCATGAGCAAGTAGCACTGGCTGATTTGGTCGGCCTGCCGGCTACCTTGGTCTTTGTGCAGCCGGATCTGGGCACGACAGTGCTGCTGGCGGCGCCGGCTGCTTCCGTCGTGCTCTTTCGCGGCGTGCGCTTGCGCTCGATTTGTCTGGCCGCTCTGTTGGTTTTGGTGGGAGGGTTCACCGCGTGGCACACACTGTTGCAGGACTATCAAAAGAAACGGGTGGAGGCGCTCTTACACCCTACGAGTGACTTGACCGGCAGTGGTTATCACGGCGCGCAATCCCTGATTGCCGTGGGCTCGGGCCGGTGGTGGGGCAAGGGGTTGGGAGAGGGAACGCAAACTCAGTTGGCATTCCTGCCCGAGAATCAAACGGATTTTGTGTTGGCGTTATGGGCTGAAGAGTGGGGGTTCGTGGGCACAACCGTTGTCTTGGCGCTGTTTTTTTGGCTCATTCTGGCTATGTTGCGTATCTCACAACAGGCACGGAATCGGTTCGGTCGCTTGCTTGCATTTGGTGCCGGAGCATTGGTGTTTTGGCATGTCGCCGTCAACGTGGGCATGGTGCTTGGGTTGCTGCCGGTGGTGGGTGTGGCGCTGCCGTTTTTGAGTTATGGCGGAACGTCGTTGCTGCTGCACACGGCGGCCGCGGCACTGTGTGTTCATGTGGCCGTCTGGCGGAAGGTATGATTGCCTCGCTCCCATGGGCTCGGAAATGTTAGGCTAATACTCGGATTCATAGGATTTGGCGGATGGAGCCAAGGGAACAAGCCATGACCCAGTCGCGGCAACACATACGCCCCCTGCCCTTGGGCTTGCAGGAATTCCGCGACGTTATCCAAGAAGGGTGCGTGTACGTGGACAAAACGCGGAACATCCATGAGCTGTTGCAGGCCCCCAAATGCCCTTACTTTCTCGCCCGCCCGCGCCGCTTCGGCAAATCCTTATTGATCTCCACGCTGGAGGCGTTGTTTCAAGGGAAAAGGGAGTTGTTCACGGATTTGTGGATCGGCCGAGAGGGTCGCTGGGACTGGTCCAAGAAGTATTCGGTGATCCGGCTGGATATGAGCCTGATCCCGCGCGGTACCGCCGAGGAGCTCAAGGAAGGCCTGGCCGCCTTCATGCGCAAGATCATTCGCAAGCACGATCTTCCCGTTGATCCGCGCCAACACCCGGCCACGCTGCTGCAAGAGGCCATCGAGGAGTTGGGACAAGACAACCAGGTCATCGTTCTCATCGACGAGTACGACAAACCGCTGATCGATCACCTGGGCGGCAGAAACGCCGCGCATCGGGAACAGGAGCTTGAGATCGCCCACGCCAATCGCGACGTGCTGCGGGACTTCTACACGGTGCTCAAGGGCATGGGCGGTTACTTGCGGCTGGTCTTTGTCACCGGCGTGAGCAAGTTTTCCAAGGTCTCCATCTTTTCCGGCCTGAACAATCTGACCGACCTGACCCTGGCACAAGACTGCGCCACGCTGCTTGGCTACACGCAGCAAGAGCTGGAAACCAACTTCGCGCCCCATTTGCGGCAGTTGGCGGATGAGCAAAGTCTGAGCATCCCCGAGACATTGACTCAAATCAAGCAGTGGTACGATGGCTTTCGCTTCTCCAGCCGCGACATCCACGTGTACAATCCCTTTTCCACCCTGCTGCTGCTGCGCCACAAGGAGTTCCGCGCCCACTGGTTCCAAACCGGCACGCCCTCGTTCCTCGTCCACTTGATCAAGCGCGTCGACAAGCCGCGACCCGAGGGCCTGGTTGGCGCCAAGGTAGCTGAAACTTCCTTTGACAGCTACGAGCTGCATAAGCTGCCGCAAAACCTGCTGCCCTTGATGGTGCAAACCGGCTACCTGACCATCAAGGAGTACGACTCCGCTACCCGCAGATATCTCTTGGACTACCCTAACCAAGAAGTCCGCGAGGGGTTTTTAGAGAATCTGCTGGAGTCGCTCGCCAACCTGCCCAAGGGCCAAGCGGTCACCGAGATGGACCGGCTGACCGACGCGTTGGCGGAAAACGACTTGGAAGAATTTTTTGTCGCGCTGCGCAGCGTGCTGGCGGGCGTGCCCTACGAGCTGCACATTGCCTTGGAAAAGTATTACCAGAGCCTGTTTTATCTGATCCACACGCTACTGGGTTTTCGCATCCAAACGGAAGTGAGCACCAACACCGGCCGCATCGACGCGGTGATTGACTTAGACAACCGCACGTATGTGTTCGAGTTCAAGCTGGAGCCGGGCAATCCCACGCCCAAAAAGCAACTGGCCGAAGATTCCGACGGGGCCGAGCGTCTCAAAAGCCCCGCAGCGCAAGCCGAGCGCGCCGCCGAGCTGGCCGAGGGCCACAAAGAACTCGCCCAAGCGGCGCTGCGACAAATTAAAGACAAGGAGTACCATGAAAAGTATCTAGGCAAAAACAAGCCCGTCACCCTCGTGGGCTGCGTCTTCACCGTCAACGACATGCAAGGCCGCCCCGTGCGGCAGGCCACGGCGTGGGTGAGCGAGGAATCATAAATGATGAGTTATGGGCGATAACAGGGAATACGCCAACCTCCGCCCGCGTTGTGAACTCGTGGGTAACACGACAAAGGAGGAAATAGTGAAGGTCGACAAGCATCTTTTGTGGTCCGGTGCCACGGCGCTGCTTTTGGGTGCCGCGTGTTTGGTCGGCGCTTGCGGCCGGAGCCCGTATACAAATGACCCAGCCGAGTCTCCGGAAGTCCAACAGCTCGCGTGGAACGGGAAGAAAGATATCAACACACTAGGGGAATTCAAGGAGTTCGTGAGAGAATGCCACAAAAAGGGGAGTAATAAAGACAGCTGCGAAAAAGATATCTATAAAGATAGATTATTAAGAAGTAATTTATATAAACCATGCAAGTTAGACAAAAAGATAATAAGAGAAAAACAGAGAGATAGAGTCTACGAAAATAACCGTGAGTATTTAAGCGGTGAAAAAAACGGTCCTGGTAATCGGGAAGGAACATGTCTTGTTTCTTGTGAAAATATCAATGTAAAAAGACTCTGTCGGCTGTTGTGGTACTGCTCTTGGTATAACCACAGAGTTCTTCGAAAATGCCAAAGAAATGATCGTGCTTACCTCGATCCAAACTCTTTGTATTATGACGGGAGTATGATGTGGGATGTGGTCAAGTAGACGATCTGAAAAAAGCGGCCTTTTTTCGCCGGGAATGAACCAACAGGTTTCGATGTTGTACCTGTTAGATGTTACTCAAAAAAGGAGGAGACGATGAGGAACGACAAACGGTTTTGGTGGCTTGGCGCCGCAGTGCTATTCGCGGGCGGTTTGGCTTTGGTCAATGCATGTGGAGACGTTAGCGGAAGCTCGGGTGAAACGGGGGAGACACAGGAACTCGCAGGTAGTTTTGTGAAAGACAATGTGAATGATGAGAATGGGCTAAAAACAGCTTTGACATTGTGTCATGCTAATGAAAACGTATGTCCAACGGATAAGGATGCTCCATGCGAAATGGATGAAAAAATTGGAAAATGCATTGTATCTTGTCCTGAAATACAAAACGAAGAAACATGTAACATGACATGGTACTGCCGCTGGAGACTTGTCCCCTCGCTTTTTTCTCATCATTGCAGAAGAAATGATAGAGTTAAAATACTTGGACCCAGTGTTAAATTTGGAGATTCTTTCATTTGGGGACAAGGGACTTTAGGATTTTGATATGGCGCCAGTTTAGCAATTATTTTTCTCTTCTAGCCCCGTCGATTTGCAAGGGAAAGTATAATTCGCCGCCTCTTTCGAGGCGGTATTTTTCCCTGCGCCAAAGCAACCAAGCCCTATTCGCTTTGCGCGGGCTCTGAGCGTATGCGCGGGTCGGCCCATTGGCACAGCAAGTCCACGCTCAAGTTGATGAGCACGTAGCCGCACGCGATCACCATGACCACCCCTTGCACCATGGGCATATCCAACTGCTGAATGCTTTCGAACAGCAGCGTGCCGATGCCGGGCCAGTTGAAAATCTGCTCGGTGACCACGGCGCCGGCCAGCAATGCGCCGCACTGCAGCCCCATCACCGTGATAACGGGAATGAGGGCGTTGGGCAGAGCGTGCACAAGCAGAATGCGCCAGGGCGGCAACCCCTTGGCCAGAGCGCACAAAATGTAGTCTTGCCGCAGCACCTCTAGCAAAGCGGCGCGGGTTAGCCGCGCCAGGGCGGCTGCCATGGCCGTCCCTAGACTCACCGCCGGCAACACCAGCGATCGCCAGCCTTCTTGCGCGCCGCTCACGGGTAGCCAATGCAACCGCACGGCGAACAGCAGCAAGAGGAGCGGCCCTAGGCAAAGCCGCGGCAAGCTGACGCCCAAGACGGCGAAGCCGGTGGCCAACGCGTCAAGCCACGAGTGTTTGGCCATCGCGGCCACAACGCCAAGCGGAATGCCGATGACAACCGCCAGCAGCATCGCTGTACCGGCTAGTCGCGCCGTGTAGGGAAAGCGCTGCGCAATGCCGGTAAGAACGGGTTGGCGTGTGTGGTAGCTCACCAGCGACCCGTCAAGCATGCTCTTGATAAAGTGGGCGTACTGGGCGACAAAACCCGTCGGCTCTCCCGCGGCGTCCATCAACCCTAAATCGCGCGCCAGTTGCACTCTGGCCTGCTGTGTGGCTTGCTCGCCCAAAATCAGGTCTACCGGGTCGCCGGGCACAAGGCGCAGCACGCCCGTGACAATAAGACTTGCCCCCAACAGCACGGCGACAACTCCCAGCAACTGGGCCCACAGGCCGCGCCGCCCCACCCACGCCGACAGCACAATGCTCCCCACGCACGCCCCGAACAAAACCCAATCAGCTAAACCGGCACCTGCCACAGTCTTCTGAGTTTAGAGCGGGCAAGGGGGGAGATTCAATGATCCCGCGCCATGTGAGGAGATCCTTCCTCGCTACGCTCGTGCCGGATGACAAAAGGGGAGCGGTGCCCGCGAGGAGCGACCCCGAAACTTTTTGAGAATCCGCGAAAGATATAAGCCCCGAATCCATTCAACCCCAAAAAGTTTTCGCTTCGCTTTGCCCCACAAAGTGTCTTCGCTGTCGCTCCGGTGCTTTGTGGGGACCCCTGCTCAATACTTTTTGGGGACCCCCCGGCGGCGCGGTCGGGGAATCCACTAGATTGAAAAATCAGCGTAGGCCGGATTTTATCTGGAACATTCCGCCGGCCCTCCATCTGTTTTAGGAATGACAAACGGCTGCTGGTGCGTTGTGGTAAAGAGAAAACGGCGGACAAGCTTTTTGGGGGTAAGGGAAGGGCAAATGACGATGAGTTCTCTTAGACGGACGTTGCTGGGCGCCCTTTGGGTCGGGAACCCCATTGCCTATCAGGTGCTGGGCATTTGCTCGGCGCTGGCTGTCACGGTGCAGCTTGAGAAAAGCTTGGTAATGGGCGTGGCGCTCACGGTTGTGCTGTGTTGCAGCAATGTCACTATCTCGTTGCTGCGCCATGCCATTCCCCATCGCATTCGCATCATCGTGCAGCTTTCGGTGATCTCAAGCCTTGTTATTGTGGTGGACCAATTCTTGCGAGCCTATTACTACGCCATGAGCAAGGAGCTGTCGGTTTTTGTCGGACTCATCATCACCAACTGCATTGTCATGGGTCGAGCCGAGGCTTTTGCCGGCAGTCACGGCCCGTGGGAGTCGCTGTGGGACGGCATGGGCAACGGGCTTGGCTACGCCTGGGTTTTGGCCATTGTGGGTGCCGTGCGGGAGTTGCTTGGGGCAGGGTCGTTGCTTGGCTATGCCGTGATTCCCGAGGCCGCCTACGAGGCGGGCTATGCCAACAACAGCTTGATGGTGCTGCCGCCGGCGGCATTTATTTTGCTGGGTTTGATCATCTGGGGCTGCAAGGCGCTGGGCGGTGCGCGGGGCGAGGAGGCGGCGTAATTCATGGCAACGGTGACACATCTGCTGAGCATTGCCACCACGGCGATTTTTATCGAGAACATTGTGCTGGCCTATTTTTTGGGCATGTGTTCTTTTCTCGCCGTCTCCAAGCGCGTGGATACGGCGATGGGGCTAGGACTAGCCGTTATCTTTGTGCTGGGCATCACGGCGCCGCTTAACTGGCTTATCAATCATTTTCTGCTGCAGCCGGGTGCCTTGGCTTGGGCCGGACTGCCCGAAGCCGATTTGAGCTTTTTATCCTTCATCTGTTTTATCGCCGTCATCGCGGCCGTGGTGCAGCTGGTGGAGATGGTGATCGAGAAATTTAGCCCGGGGTTGTACAACGCTCTGGGCATCTTTTTACCGCTCATCGCCGTGAATTGCGCCATTTTGGGTGTTTCGCTCTTCATGGCCAAGCGGGACTACACCTTGGCCGAAACCACCGTGTTCGGCGTCGCCTCGGGCGTGGGGTTTTGGCTGGCCATTTTGGCCCTTGCCGCCATCCGCGAAAAGCTGACTTATGCCAAGGTGCCGCCGGGGCTTGAGGGCCTGGGCATCACCATGATTACCACGGGATTGATGGCCATTGGCTTTATGTGCTTTGCCGGCATCAATTTGTGATGGAGGAGACGACTATGTTGATCACGATTATGGTGAGCGTCACGGTTTTTTCCACCGTGATTTTGCTGTTGGTGGCTTTGCTATTGGTGGCGGAAAAGCGCTTGGTGCCGCAGGGCGAGGTGACGTTGACCATCAACGACAAGGAAAAACTGCACGTTGCGCCCGGAGGTACATTGCTCTCCGCTCTGTCGGGGCGAGACATTTTCGTGCCGTCGGCTTGCGGTGGCGGGGGGACGTGCGCCATGTGTACCTGCCGCGTGCTTGAGGGCGGCGGCGAGATTTTGCCCACCGAGCTGACCCATGTCTCGCGGCGCGACGCCAAGCAACATGTTCGGTTGGCGTGCCAAGTGAAGGTGCGCAACGATATGGCGATCGAGTTGCCCCCAAGCGTGTTCGCCGTCAGGCAATACACGGGCACCGTAACATCCAATGCCAACGTCTCCACGTTCATCAAGTATCTCAACATCGAGCTAGACGACGGGCAAACTCTTGATTTTCAAGCGGGAGGTTATGTGCAAATCAACGTTCCCGTCGGCGAGTATGCCTTCAAGAATTTTGATATCCCGTCGGAGTATCGAGACGATTGGGACAAGGACAATCTGTGGCGCTACCGCGCCGAAGTCGTCGAGCCTGTCTTCCGGGCCTACTCCATGGCCAATCACCCCGCCGAGGGCAACAAGGTGAGCTTGACGGTGCGCATCGCGCCGCCGGAAAAGGCCGGTGTTCCGCCGGGGCTGTGCTCCAGCTATCTGTTTAGCTTGAAGCAGGGCGACAAGGTGACGCTGTCGGGGCCCTACGGCGAGTTTTTTATCAAGGAGACCGACCGCGAGATGGTTTACATCGGTGGTGGGGCGGGAATGGCGCCCATGCGCAGTCACCTGTTTCACCTTTTCCACACCCTCAAAACCAAGCGCAAGGTCACGTTCTTTTACGGCGCGCGCTCGCTGCGCGAGAACTTTTTCGCCGAGGAATTCGAGGCGATCGCCAAGCAGTTCCCCAACTTCCATTATGTGTTGGCGCTTTCCGAGCCGTTACCCCGGGACAATTGGCGGGGGCCGCAGGGGTTTATTCACCAGGCAGCCTACGAGACTTTGCTAAAAGACCACGAAGACCCCACCGAGGTGGAGTACTATCTGTGCGGCCCGCCCGTAATGGTGGACGCATGCACGGCAATGCTGACCGACTTGGGGGTTGAGGAAGACATGATCGCGTTTGACGCGTTTTAGACTCGGATTCACACGGTCGGGGTGTTTGTTTGGTGTTTTGGTTTAGCCTTCCAGCACCTGGTGCTTGACGCAAGCTTCCTTGCCTCGAAACGCCAGCCCCAACGCGATGACTTGCTCGACGCCTCGGTTGAGCATCTCGGCGTGATAGGTTTTATCTTGGATTTGTCGCAAGGCCTGTTGTGCCGTGTCCGATAAAGAGTCGGAGGGTCGCAAA
>JBCCEG010000011.1:0-13519 GCA_039030455.1 Myxococcota bacterium
AACAACTCAGTGACAAGGTCAACAATTCCTTCAACCAAGTTCAAGACATCGCCTTCAAGGCAATCGAGGGCGCGTCGCGGCGATCCTACAGCGGCGATGCGCCCAAAAAAGAGTCGATGGCGATGCAAGAATCGAGTTGATGTCGTCTGCTATCATTAGTCCGCCCTTGCTGAAAGCGGATTCGTGGAAGTGGAACACGGCAAGATGTCGTCCTTGGTGATCTTCGGCTATCGCTGCCTCTGCTTGGCCCTTGTCGTCTTGCTGAGCGGATGCACACAACATGCGCTGCACAAACGCCCCGCGTTGCACCCTCTGCGGCAAGGCAAACCCATCGAGGAGCCCAATCTACGTCGGGCCATGGAGGAATTTCCCAAGGATGCGGTGTGGCTAGCCATGCTGCAAGGATTCGCGTTGTTGCGTCAGCCCACCGTCCACCAACCACGAACACGCGCGCAAGCCCGAGCGCTGTTGGAGCAGGCCGTCGCAAGCTTCGAGGATCTCCGCGATCCGGACAACTTTAGCGTCGCCTTCACATCCGACGCCGACAAACCCTATCGCGGCCGCCCCCACGAGCGCGTGCTGACCGCCATCACCCTGGCATTGCTTGATATGGCCAAGGGCCGGCACGATATGGCCCTCGCCACCCTGCGCAACGGGGAATTCCTGTCGGCGCGATGGCAACGCACGGCCGTCGGCACCACGACACCAATCATCTACGCGCTGATGCTACGCTGCCAACACGTGCTGGGGTCATCGCGGGCCGACATAGAGCAGACCCGCGAACGCTTGGCCCGCGTTGTGCGACTACGCGCAGCGCAACAACCGTTATTGCAACTGCTGCAAGACGCCCGCGCGTCCGTGCTGCGCCCCGATGCCGCCGCCGTGCAACTCGCCGGGGTCTTGCTCGAAGCCGGCGTCTCGAATGCATTGCTGCAATCCCCGCGCCAAGCCGCTTTGGAGCAGCTTCTGCAAGACGCCGGCGCACAGGCCAAGTTAGTCGTAGGCGTCGTCCGCGACCGATTCGCCGATCTCTACAACCAAGTTATTGACACGCGCGTTCGCGGATCCGCGCGCGTGCAAGGCATCCAATCCCCGCGCTTTGAGCAAGCGGTTTTCGACCGCGTCCCCGTGGAAATCGACGCGCTTGTGCAACGCATGGGATTACTGTTGACACGTCACGAGCCGACGCGCGCGGAACTCGCCACCGCCCTGGCGACGGCGCAACAGCGTGCCCGCCAAATCGAAAAGGCGGTGCGGCAACCGCGCGTGGATTTGCTGCTGACCGGCACGGGGCCGACCATCATCCGCGAAGGGCAATACAAGGAAATCACCCGGATTGTGCCGGGCGCCGGGGCGAAGACCCAAACAGGCGGCTTGTGGCACGGTCGAGCGCCGACAACCACGAACGCGCCTTGTGGCTTTCATCGCCGTGACAAGGAAACGTTACAAGTCGTGCTGTGCGGCACCGAAACGTTTGGAGGGGCAAGGGATGTGGCAAGTAAAGGGGTCCCCGCAAAGTATGTGAACGAAGTGAACAACTTTGCGGGGCAAAAAGGGCCTGCGGCCCCCCCGCAGGGAGCCGCAAGCAGCTTTGCTTCAAAAACCTCCGACGCAAAAAACAAACCCCCGCAGGGGGTGCAGTTGTGGTCGTCCAGCACTCAAGCGACAACCGTCATGGGACGACCGTTCGACCGCATTTTGCGCGGACGCGCGCAACTGCGCTCCCTGACACACAAGACCGCCACGGTGGGCATGTGGTCGGCGTTGATCTTGTTCTACGCGGCGAGTGCCACCCTAGCCAACTGCCAAAGCGACGGCAGCGGCAACCAAGCCTGTACCGCCGTGGGTGTGAGCTTGATGATTGCCGCCGGTGCCACCATCGGCGTGTCGGGCCTGCTCTGGCTAGCCGGGCTGCCGGCCAACCCCGAGGCCGACCCGCGCTACGTTCCCACGATTTTCGAATCGATTCATCTGGTGCTGCCGGGGGACAGCTCTCCCTGACCTCTCCCTTGGCAAGGCTGTATCCGGCGAATTCCAAGAGTCTCCGCGCCTGTTTATGTTGCCATGGGCGCGGGTTGTTCCGAAGCGGCGGGCGAGGAAAACGGCACGCGCGCCCTGGGCACAGGCAACAAGCCCTTGGCTTGCAGCCTGCTTAGCAATTGACGAAAAATCGCCCGCGGCGCGGCGGTGCCGTCAAGGCGTATGCCATCGGGAGGCAACAGTGCCACGTAACGCTCGCGCAACCGGTGCTGCAACGTGTCACTGTCGAAGATCTCGGTGGGACCGCCGCGTTGCGCTCGACGCTGCGCGGCCTGGGGAGAGGGGGTGTCTATGAGAATAGTGACATCGGGCGGGGGCGCGTGACGATTGATTTGCTCGACCCACGCCAAGGGCAGATCGAGGCCTTGATACACCAGGCTAGAGAGCACATACCGATCGCAGATCACGTGATCTCCTCGTTGCAATCGCGGCACAATATCTAGGTGAGCGTGCTGCATGCGGTCGGCCGCGAACAGCAGCGCCATGGACTCGGGCGACATGGCGGAGACCCCCTCGCCGCGCAACAGCCGCCGCAAGTGTTGCCCCACGGGGCCATTGCTGGGTTCGTGCGTGAGATAAACGGAAAAACCCGAGGCTATCAGGTGCTCGTAGAGCAAGCGGGCCTGCATGCTCGAGCCCGCGCCGTCAATGCCCTCCACCGCGTAGAACATGCCCTTGTTCGGCCAAACCGTCATGCCGCGCCTCCCCCAACCATCATTATTATACCAACCATCCGGGGCAATGGGAAAAACAACGCGACAGACAGCGACAACGCAAGCGGTAAGTCACGCGGCGCTGTGAATGCGCGTGCCGACGAGTTGGCCTTGCAACGCCTTAAGAAGGTTCTCTTCTTGCAGGCAATTAAAAACGTGGATGGGGAGATGGTTTTCCTCGCACAAGCACACGGCGGCTAGGTCCATAACCCGCAGCCGCCGTGTGACGACATCGCGGTGAGTGAGCGATTCGTAACAGCGAGCATCGGCACTTTGGGCCGGGTCCTTGTCGTAGATACCATTCACCTTCGTGGCCTTGAATAGCACCTGACAGTTGAGCTCAAGCGCGCGCAGCGCAGCGGCGGTATCGGTGGTAAAATAGGGGTTGCCCGTGCCGCCGGCGCAAATCACCACATCGTTTGCGTCCAGTGCCCGCAGGGCACGCGCGCGATCATAGGGTTCGCACAACCTTGGAGCCATGGTAATGGCCGACATCGCGCGACATGGGACGTTGATTTGTTGGAGCGCGCCCTGCAGCGCCAGGGCGTTAATCACGGTAGCCAGCATGCCCATGGCATCGGCACGCGCGCGGTCTTCGCGTCGATTCGCGCCGGCGGCGCCGCGGCACATGTTGCCGCCGCCGATCACCACGGCTAATTGAATCTTCCGTGCGCGGGCCTGACGAATCTGGCTTGCCAGGCTTGCCAAAATCGACTGATCAATGCATTCGGCTCGCTGTCCCAACAGCGCTTCGCCCGAGAGCTTGAGCAAAACACGCCGATGCTTAGCCGCACTCATATGACCTTCCCTCGACATCGAGTGTTTCGGAACATAAAGCCCGTCGGACTACCCACATATTTTGGCTTGGATTCCCGCCTTCGGGGAAGTCAAAGCGGCGTCGAGCCGCCACAATCCAAAACTCCCACGCAGGCGCGGACTCATGTGGATTTGGGGCTTGCGGGGGGCCGCCAAAAAGGCGAGACGCGATGAATCGCGTCTCTACGGGCAGCAAACACATCAAAATGGATTCCTTCCCCAAATCGGGGTGACAACCTTTCGCAGAAATACCAAAAGGGGACAGGAACGGCAAAAGAGGGTCTGAAATGACAGCAGAGAGAGTTTGCCTCTCGACATGTTGCGCGTCTACCAAAACGCTTGGCAGCAAAGGGACGTAGTCCCTGGTCCCGACAGGGCTCGAACCTGTGACTTCCACCTTGTAAGGGTGGCACTCTACCAACTGAGTTACAGGACCTTACGCATCGTCGCGGCTGCACGAGAGCTATTGTACCAGGATTCAAGGATTGGTCGAATTGTCGGATTTAATCTTGGACAAAAACCCAACGAACGCATCGGCAAAACTCTCCGTGCTCTTTTGGGCGAGCCTGTAAAATCCTGCCTCATCGCTAATTGCGAAAATCTCGCGAGATGTGCGGAATGTCGGCTATCTACTTCCTTGTGGCTCAAAACGACTGTCTTCCCCATGCTTCCCTCCTTGCTCTCTCTAGGAGGAACAAAAGGGAAGGTTTAACTTTGCCTGATCGGGAAGTTATCGCTTTGCGCTAACAGGCCTTAGGAAGATTTTGGTTCGGTCAAACGTTGCAAAGGGTCAAAGGGACTTGCAAACGCGCTTGCCGTTGCATATAAGAAAGGGGCTCAAAAAAAACAAGGAGTGAATGGCGATGAAATCCACGAATCATTTAACGGCAGCGCAGCGGCGCGAGCTTGAGGCGATGCTGCGGCAAAAATGGCAGGAGCTGACTACCCAGCTGAAAGAGAACCGCGCGGCGGTCGCCGCACAGCAGTCGGTGGGTGACGAGGCTGATCAGGCAACGGAAGACGCGCGTGTCTCGCTGGGAACTCGCCTGATCGATCGAAACGCTAAACTCCTGCGCGAAGTGGAGCGAGCACTGGACAAAATCAAGGACAACACTTACGGGCTGTGCGAGGGAACGGACGAGCCCATCGGTTATGCCCGGCTCAAGCTGCGTCCGTGGACACGCTACAGCGTGACGTATAAGGAGGAATTGGAGAGAGAAACCGATCGCTCGATGAGCCCAGGATAAGTCCAGATTAAGCCGTACCAGGATTCATAGGATTAGTCAGATGGTTCGGATATCAGACAGCGGAGGTGATGGTGACAAACTCGCGCGTTTTGTCAACCGTTCATCCGACAATCCGTCGAATCCGTGAATCCGAGGTGTAGATTGATTCGAGTCAGGGAATGCGGTACACTTGAGGTTGTTGCCGTTATGATGAGTAAAAAAGATAGGGAGAAAAGAATCGATGGCACGTTATCGAGGACCAAGGCTTAAAGTGATCCGTCGCCTGGGAGCTCTGCTGCCGGGGCTGATGCGAACTCCCGCGGATCTCCGCAGACCCTACCCTCCGGGACAGCACGGCCCAACAAAGCGCGGCAAATTGTCGGACTACGCGCTGCGGCTACGCGAGAAACAAAAAGCATGCTTTCACTACGGGGTGACCGAAAAGCAAATGCGGCGCTATATGGGGCAAGCTTTCCGAGGCAAGGGCAATCCGGGGCTGCTGTTGCTGCAAGCTCTAGAGAGTCGGTTGGACAACGTGGTCTTTCGCGCCGGGTTCGCGCGAACCGTCCGAGCAGCCAGACAAATAGTCCGCCACGGGCACATTGAGGTGAACGGCAAGTTTGTAGACATTCCTTCGCTGCGGCTGCAACCCGGCGACACACTCGTCCCTGGCACCAAGTCCAAACTCAAGGAACAGATGGCTGCCGCCTGGAAAGATCCTAGCAACATAGAGAGGCCGTCATATCTAGAATGCGTCGAGGAGACGCCACAAGCCAAGGTGACCGGCGCGCCCGGCCGAGACGACGTCCCTGTCCGTTTGCAAGAACAGATGATCGTCGAGTATTACTCGGGGAAATAAACTCAAGCGGCCCGTCTACGGGCCGAGAAACGCACCTCGTAACCCAGCGCGGTCAGCACGCGTAACAGCACGTCGAACGTCATGCGGCGCGTCCCAATGCCGGACTCGATCTGGGCGATGCGGCTTTGCGTGACGCCGACGCGTTGCGCCAGCGTCGCTTGGGATAGCTCTTGGCGCTTGCGCTCGCCCACAATCAAGGCGATGAGCTTGTGCTTCTGCCGCGTTTGTTCGTAATCCACCCCAAGCTCTCGCGCCAACTGGGGCAAACTGGTTTCTTTCCATGGCATCGCTAAATCCTCCCTACCCGCTTCAGCGCTACTTGAATCTCACGCTTGGGCAATTGCTGCGTCTTCTTCGCAAAAGCATGCAGCAAGTAGATTGCGTCCAACTTTTTGATGTAGTAAAAAACGCGCGCTTGGCCCGCGTGATCGCGCAGGCGCAGCTCGTGCAACCCAGGGCAAACACCGGCCAGGTTGCGACTCAAGGGCATGGGCAAAACCCTCCCCGTCGTCAGCGATGCAACCGCGTCGTAGAACTCTGCTTGCATGGCTGGTGAGCACCTTTTCACAAACTCCTTCACCGGACTCCTCCCTGACTGAGTCACGTAGAACCTAACCCGCACATTTCTAGTATCTCACAACGACGATTATTAGTCAAGGCTAATAATCGCTTTCCAGAAGAGACCCGTTGCTACAGGTGTCCTGATCACATGAATTCCCGCCCGCGCGGAACTCAACTACCATGGTTCCATGAGTAACGCCAAGAAACGGAGCGACGGGGAAGTGATTGCCACCAACCGCCGCGCCAAATACGACTACGCCATTCTCTCGACGCTAGAGTGCGGCCTGGTGCTACAGGGCACTGAAGTAAAATCGCTGCGAGCGCGGCACGTGCACTTTGCCGACGCTTATGCATTGGTCAAGGGCGGCGAACTCTTTCTCATGGGTGTGAACATTGACCCCTTTGCCCAAGGCACCCACGGCAACCACGAGCCCGACCGCACCCGCAAGCTGCTGGCGCACAAACGCGAGATTCACAAACTCGCCAAACACGTGCAAGAAAAGCGCCGCACGCTGGTTCCCATGCGGCTTTACTTTAAACACGGCAGAGCCAAGGTGCTGATCGGGTTGGCCGAAGGGAAAGCGCGGGTGGACAAACGCCGCGTCATCCAAAAACGCCAGCAAGACCGCGACGTGGCACGCGCGCTCAAACGCGGCGCCGGGCGTTAGCTCTTTTCGGTGACGCCTTGGATAGTGTCAAGCTTCCTCTATTTTCTCATGCTTCACGCACGCCTCCTTGCCCTTAAACGCCAGTCCCAACGCGATGATCTTCTTGACGCCTCGTTGCGTCAAATGAGTGTGATAGCGCTTCTCTTGAATCTGTTGCAAGGCTTGTCGCGCCGTGTCTTCAGAGGTAACCGGTCGCCAACAAGAGCCCCCACAGGTTCTTGGGGTCTTGCTCCAACTCGGGCAGCGGCACGAACTCCCGCGCCGATTGACGGGTAGCGTGCGCCGTCGCCTCTTCCAACAACTCGCGCAACCCTCGCTTAACCGTGACGTCGGCCCGCGTGAGCAAGTGATGCACCAGATGATTGCTGCTAGTGTTGACCCAGTGCAAGCCGAGGGGTTTCGGCCGGGTCGATCAGGTAACTGATGACCGACCAGGGGTTGTAGAGGGTGACGGGCTTGTCCCGACCCACGCGATAACCGTTGTAGCTTTTGCGCACCGCGTCTATCCGCCTCGCCAAATCTCGCTGCCGCAGCAGTTGGTTTGTCTCTTCTTCCGTAAAGCCGAACCAGCGGGCAAACGGGTTATCTGTCACGCCGTACACGCCCAAGTTGTTCAGATCGGAGAAGATATCTTCTTTTGCCACGCGGACAATGCCGGTGAGAACAGCCTTATGCAAAAAGGTTTGGGGTTGGCTTGGATCGGCGTTGTCCTTGAGGCATTGGCCCAACAGCCCCCGCATCACGTTGCGCATATCGTCATAGTAGTTGTGTTGATATGCCGCGTGCAGCGGCGTGTCGTCGGGTAGGCGGGACGCCACCAGAATGATAGGCGTCCAACCCCCCTGCCGAGACGTGCCTGCGAGTTGGCCCCGCACACGCCTCAAGCAGTCGGCGCATCGCCTCTGGGTTTTCGTGGGTGCATTCCACTTTGCCTAGAGGCCCGAAAGATCCGTCGTCTCGGGTTCGCACCGATCAGTCCGGTCTGGCTCCAGTCAATCCGGCACCATTCCAGTTGGGTCGTCCGCGATGTTGCCGTTTGCTCGAGGCATCTAACTTCTTCCAGAGGCGGTGAGCGTCTTCGATGAGGATCCTTGGACCAACCACCCGACCCACGTGGGCTTGCTTTCGCATGGGGCTACGAGAGTCCCTATCCATCCGGTTATGGTTTCCCGCTGCCTTTGTCGCCGACGGCGTTTGCTTCTTGGGTCGTCCTATTCCCGCTAGGCTTTCGCCCGACGGGGTTCCCACGTTCCACGCGGGGAGAGATGCGCGATGATCGGCCGCCCTCTGTACGCCCCCCGCCTGGGACCGTTCCCGCCGAACGAATACTCTTGGCGCGGCGGGTGTGTCTAGGCCTTTTGAGCCCGCCACTACGTCATTGCCGCACGCGTCGTCGGGGTTTCGTGCCTGCATTGTTACGGCGTTTTCATCCGAGGATTCACTCTCGCTCGGCCCGTCATCGCTTTGCCTTGTCTTTCCCCCGCCTTGCTGATCGCTAGTCCGTCGAACAGATCCGGTTGGTGATCCGGCGGCCAGTGGAGAAAGCAGCGCAGCATGTTCAGGTTGATGGTCTTGCCAAACCGGCGCGGGCGGGTGAGGAGAATGACCTTGTCGCCGGAATCCAGCACTTCCTTGATGAAAAGCGTTTTGTCGACAAAAACAAAGCCGTCCTCCACCAACTCGGTGAAGTCCGACACGCCCCTGGGCACGGGGCCCCGCGGGTTGACGATGCACGAGTCACGCGAAAAAGATCCGTCCGAATGCATAGGATTTAGAATAACACAGAGCCGCTGCTTTTCCCTTGACTCATTTCCGTCCGCGTTGTACTGCTATACTGGTACGTTAGAACAAAGAGATGGGAATGACAACGCGTTTGGCAATTTCGGTCGGCTGCGTGCTGGCAGGCATCGCGGCGGTTTTTTGGCTGATCGACCGGGGGGAACAACGCGCGGAAGGCACTGACCATGTCGGCGTCTTGGTGCCGCTGCAGCACCGAGCCATGGACGAAATGGTAGCGGGGCTGCGGGAAGAACTCGAACGAACTGCGGGAAATCGTCGTGTTCGGCTTGACGTGCAAAACGCCCACGGCGACCCACACATCCAACGCGCCATTTTAGGACGCTTTGCTCACGGCGGCGCCGATGCCGTCGTCGCTATCGGCACCGCGGCCGCTCAGGCATCGGTGCAGCTGCTCATCACGGATCGCATGGGGCAACGCCCTACCCCCGTGGTGGCACTGGATGTAGCGGACAGCTTCGCGCCCAGCGACAACCATCCCGTCACCGGCACATACGAAGCTGACGCAACCTCGACATGGACTTTCGCGCGGCGCCTGTTCCCCCAAGTCGACACGATCACCTTGGTGCATAGCCTAGACCCCAAAAGCCACGCACAAGCGACAAGGTTGGCGCGGCAAGCGCGCGTGGACAAAGTGAACCTGCAGCTTTTGGTCGCGCAGCAACCAACCGATCTCTACACTGTGGGGGGACTGGTAAACTCCGAGTCCGGGCTCGTCCTCATTCTCAAGGACCATCTGGTGGCCTCGGGCGTGGGACCGCTGGTGCAACTGGCGCAACAACGCCGGATCCCCTTGGTAACATGCGATGATGGCACGGTGCGCGGCGGCGCCGCGTTCGCCCTTGGTACGGCCGAGCGCGACATCGGCGTGGCCGGAGCGCACCTGGTACAACGGATTTTAGCAGGACAATCCGCGCGCGATCTGCCTATGCAGCCTTTGCAAAAGCGTGTGCTCTTTGTGAACAAAGCGGCGGCGCAGCAGCAGGGGGTCCAGCCGCGGCGGCTTGAGCAAACGGCCAGAGACTTGGGTTATCCGATTCAATTCGTGTCTCAAACGGCGGGGTCGCCGTGATCATCGCCGCTCCACTTTGCCGCTCTCGCCCCCGTTTTCACGAGGGCAGGCTCCAGTGGGAGTCCAGAACAGAATGTACGTTCTACGTTGGAACAGAAGCGCCACCTAAGCCGGCTGAAAGGTGGTCGAGAAATTAAAAATCATCCCACCGCGCCTTCCAAACTGACACCGAGAAGCTTATGCGCCTCCACGGCGAACTCCATGGGCAAATGTTGCATCACGCGTTTGCAGAACCCATTCACAATCAACCTCACGGCGTCTTCGCTGGAGAGGCCCCGCTGCTGACAATAAAAAAGCTGTTGTTCGCTCACCTTGGAGGTCGATGCTTCGTGTTCCACCCGCGCCGTGGAATTGCGTGTGTCGATAGAGGGAAACGTGTGCGCGCCACAATGTCCGCCAAACAGCAACGAATCGCATTGCGAATAATTGCGCGCCCCCTGCGCTTGGGGCGCTACCTTGACCAAACCGCGGTAGCTGTTTTGGCCGTGCCCGGCTGAAATGCCCTTGGAGATGATGGTGCTAGAGGTTCGCTTGCCCAAATGGATCATCTTGGTCCCCGTGTCGGCTTGCTGGCGGTTGTTGGTAACGGCCACCGAATAAAACTCGCCCACGGAGTCGTCGCCCTGCAAAATCACACTGGGATATTTCCACGTAATCGCCGAGCCCGTCTCTACCTGCGTCCAGGAGATCTTGGATCGCGCCCCGCGGCACGCGCCGCGCTTGGTGACAAAGTTGTAAACGCCCCCGCGCCCGGCTTCATCGCCGGGGTACCAGTTTTGCACCGTGGAGTATTTGATCTGGGCGTCTCCAAGCGCCACCAATTCCACCACGGCCGCGTGTAGCTGATGCTCGTCGCGCATGGGTGCCGTGCACCCTTCTAAATAACTCACGCTGCTCCCCTCGTCGGCCACGATCAACGTGCGTTCGAATTGGCCCGTGCCCGAGGCATTAATGCGAAAGTAGGTGGAAAGTTCCATGGGGCACCGCACGCCCTTGGGGATGTAACAAAACGAACCGTCGCTAAAAACAGCCGAGTTGAGCGCGGCAAAAAAGTTGTCGCTGTGAGGCACAACCGAACCTAAATAGGCGCGCACCAGTTCGGGGTGCTGTTGTACCGCTTCGGAAAACGGGCAGAAGATGACGCCCGCCTTGGCCAGCTCTTTCTTAAAGGTCGTCGCCACCGACACGCTGTCAAAAACAGCATCCACCGCTACACCCGCCAGCCGTTTTTGTTCGTGCAGGGGGATACCTAACTTTTCGTAAGTGTGAAGAATCTCGGGGTCCACCTCGTCCAAGCTCTCCAGCTGCTTTTTGGGCTTGGGCGCCGAGTAATAGATGATATCGTCGTAAGCGATGGCATCATACGCGAACTTAGCCCACCGAGGCTCTTTTCCCGCTTGTTGCAACCGCCGCCAATGGCGATAGGATTTCAGACGCCACTGTAGCAACCACTCAGGCTCTCCCTTTTTGTGGGAGATGAGGCGGACAACATCCTCGTTGAGTCCCTTGGGCGCTTGATCGGCTTCTACATCCGTCACGAAACCGTACTTGTAGTCCGACCCGCTCCCCAACGCCGATACAGCTGCTTGCGCCGAAGCCATGGCTTCTCCCTCCCAATGAGACGATGCCTCCCCTATATGTAACACACCCGCGAATGGATCGTGATCGTCAAGAGGGTAATAGCTCACGTTCTCCAACGCGGGTCCGAGCACGTTCTTGGAATTTTTTCGCGGCGCTTCGCGAAATTTTTTCCAAAAACACTCTGTCAATGCAAAGTAGACATTACGGCTTTGCGCTAACAGGCCGCGGCTTTGGCTTGCATGGAACCAAGTGCCGGTCTATGCTAGGTTGCAAGAAGAGAGCTGTACATGGTCCGCGAGCTGGTCAAATGGTCAACGATTTTGTCGCTGGTTTGCGCCGGCGGTTGCAACATTACCAACACAATCAGCCGTAACTTAGCGCCTCTTGACATCGATAAGTCCATCCAAGAAGCGGAAGAAAAGCTGCTCAACCAAATTCTGCCCGCAGAGGAAGACCGAGCGGACGAAAGCCTAAAGATGAAAATGAAAACGGAGAGCTGCGAGGTCGCGCTGTTCTCCTACCTTTTGAAAGTGGGTCAGCCAGACGAAACAAAACGGACCAATCTACCCTCTCAATTTCCAGCCAATGCTTCGTCAAAGGATTATGCACCGGGTAATCCCAACAGTTGTGACAACGTGGACGTGGAAAAAAAACTTTCTGACCTACTGCTCCAACAAATGCCGCCCTCCTTCGTTTTTTCCATGCCAAGTCCCAGCGCAACGGCAACGGAGAGAGAGCTCAATCCTACCATGCAGCAGTGTCTGGATTTGATGAACGACCCCACATTCTTAAGAGTTGTGGACTTGCGATTGAAAATGGTCGCCGACGACTCTAAAAGGCGCTCCACCGTCAAGGTTTTCCCCAAAGGTACTGTTTACGCGGTGAACTCCAAGGAAATCAAAGGTTTCGACTGGCACCCTTCGAAAGAAAAGGTTGACAAGCTAAAAAGCCAAGGAATTCTGCGGCAAGTGGCGGAAACAAAAGAGGCGCGCATCGATAACAAAACTCTGCCCGTGCTGCAAATTGACTGGGTAGCGGAAAACAAGCGCCGATTTTTCGACGATCTCGTCGCCAAAAAAGTCGGGCTATTGCTCGTGACGGAAAGCCTTATCTTCGAACGCGCACCGGAAAAAGACGGTAGCGAATCCCTGCGCACGCCCGCGGGAAAAATTGCTCTTCGCGCCGAGCTTGACGTTTCGATCCAGGTGCGTACAAGTGACTTGAACTGCGCATCGGTTATTTTTCAATATCTACGGCAATAGGACTCGGATTCATAGGATTTGATGGATTGTCGGATTTCGCGTGGGTGACAACGGCAAAGTGCAGGGGTAAACCAAGCCCCGTGTTCAGAAAACAAGTTTTCACATTGGAAAATCCCTCCACGGGTTTACTGTTCCCACCTTCCCTGGATCCCTGCTTATACCAATCACGGAAAATAAAGTTTCAAATTATCGCCCATTTTCTGGTACACAGGGAGGTAACCTGTTTGGGTTGGTGGGCGAAGGTGTTCCAGGCCACACAACAAGTGTCCACAATGTCGTCGTAGTCCGTGAAGACACGGTTTGCCCAAAAGTGTTGTCTTAGCCATTGCCAGACTTGCTCCACCGGGTTGAGTTCGAGGGAATAGGGAGGCAGAAGCAACAGCGTGATGTTGGAGGGAACTTGCAAGCTTTTGGCAGCGATGCCAAGAGGCACGGTCGCACACCAAGACAGCGTGTTCATCGGGCTGTAGTCGGCTAGACAACAAGGCCACATGCTCGTTCACGGCCTCGGTGTTGACCTTGGGCATCACGATCCCCTCGCCCATGCTCTTGCCCGGGCACACCGAGCCAAACACGGAGGCCGACTCAAACCCTAGCTGTTTCAAGGCCCGCGGCCGCGTTCCCTTGGGGGCCCACGGGCGGGTTGTTGTTCCTTGTTGCCCCACGCGTGCCTCGTCTTGAAACCAGACGAGGAGTTGTTTTCCGTCGGCTTTGTCTCCCACGGCCTCTGGCACGAGAAGAGGAAATTTTTTTTTGGAATTCCCGCTGCGCTTCCGGATCGGATTGGGGATGCCGGCTTCGGCTTGCGACCCAGGATCACCCTGCCTTGTGCAGCCAGGTGTACACGGAGGTTAACGAACAAGCAACGCCCTGGTCCCAGAGAGCTTGGCGAACGTGCTTGCCCATGATGCGTCCCCGGGGCGT
>JBCCEG010000012.1:0-13164 GCA_039030455.1 Myxococcota bacterium
CGAAGGGATCGGCGTGTAGCAGGATCTTGACGATCCTCAAGCGGCCGTACTTGACCGCATAGTCAAATGCCGTTTTTCCAACGACATCACGCTGATTCACGGAGACGTCCATCGAAAGCAGATCCAGCACGCGCGTGGCATTATCACACGCGGCGGCTTCATGTAGCGATTGCCTATCCCTTGGCCTGCCGGACATTGCCAGCGCGAAGCTTCTGTTCATCCCCCATGCCGCGCCGGTCGTGGTGCTTGTGGCGATTAGGAGGGCGGCGATCGCCGTCCCCAGGTTTGTTTTCCATAGCATGCGCCTACTCCTCTATTTTGCCGATTGCCTTGCCCGCGGAACCGCTTGGTCTTTATCAAGAGTATTACCATGTGGTTTTGCTCGCGTTCAAGTTTTTGCTCAAGTAGAGATAAAAATTTTGCGACGATTGATTTAAAATCGCTGTTTTTCCGTCTCTCATGGGTCTGAATAAGGTTTTTTGCATCACGTACTTGACTTTGAAGTATGTATCTTGTACTGTCTTCTATAAGTTTTTGAGTTAGTTTTTGTGCGGGCCAAATTATTTTTAGGCTCGCCTTAAGTGGATGGGATGACCGCTAGGGTTGCTGATTTTTTGTCTCTACTTAAGCGGAATTTTGTATTTTTGGAGTTATTTTGCGCTGGTTGTCTTGGAGTGTATGGTTTGCTGTAAGTGCATGGTTAACGGGTTGCGGCAGCGCATCCGACTGTGCCAACAGCATCCCGCTGGAGCCCTTTGCAGAAGAGAGTAGCCTGTCGGCACGGCCAAGGGTAATAGCGCGGAAGCTCACCCGATCGACCCCCGCCGTGTACACCCTGGCCATGCAAGTGGGTGATCCGGCAAAACCGCAGCGTCTGCCCGTGGTGGCCGACACCGGCAGCGCCGCATTGGTGTTGCAGGGAAAGGATTGTGAAGGATGCCGTGCCAAGTCTCGCTACAGCCCAAGCCAGTTGGCGACCGCGCTGCCGGGGGCGACGCGCATGGTTTACGGATCGGGGCGGGCCGACACGCAGCCCGTGCGCGATCGGGTCGCCTGGCCCGGTACAAACGCGGCGTTTCCCATGGAATTCAACGTCATGACCAAGAGTGAACGGTTGCCAAGCGTGCTTGGTTTGGCCTATGCGAATTTGCTAACACCCACTCGTGGAAAGAAAGACCCCTTCCTTGTCATTCCCGCGAAAGCGGGAATCCAGGCCGAAATGATGGATTCCACTTTTGGCCGCCGCGATCCATTCGCCCGCACGTTTTTGGGAGAGCTGTTCAACCACACGCACCTGCCGCGCCGGTTTGCGTTGCTGCTGTGTGGGTTGTGCCCCGGCAGTCGGCTCATCGTGGGTGACGAAACAGCAACAGGGCGGATCCGCGCGGCGGATATTAGGCAGTGGACTCCGGTGGTTCGCCAAACGTACTACGCGGTGCCCGCTCAATCCTTGTGGTGGACCCTTGGCGACAAGCGGGGGAAGTTGGGAGAGTTCCCCGACGCGCGCTTGTCGGACGGCTATCACGATGTGACGATTGTGGATAGCGGCAGCACGTTTTTGGTGCTGCCCCGGTCCATGGCGGGCAAGCTGGCGCGGCTGCTGCGCCGCAGCGCGACGGAAAACGGCATGGTGTTGCCCGAGAATTTTTGGGATATCGAGCCCACGAACCGCGCCGCGACGGCACGGCGGCAGCGCTTGGACCTGAGCAAGTTCCCTACCTTGGAACTTGTGCTGGCCGGCGGCGACTCCGTTGGCGCCGCCGTTGCCGCCCGCGAGTTGGGTGACAGCGATGACAACGGGACGATCACGCTACGCATCAAGCCGCGGCACTACTTGCAAGAGATGAAGCCGGGCAAGCGCGCCTTCGCGGTAAACGCGGGCACATCGCTCGCTATCTTGGGCTTGCCGCTCTTGGAAAGTTATCTCACGGTCTTCGACCTGCAAAATCATGCCGTTGGCTTTGCATCCAACGAAGGTCTGTGCTGCCCGCGCGGCGCGCAGCGCCTTTAGAGTGCGGTCGCTTGAGACCGCTTTGTCTGCAAACGTAGGTTAATCGGGGCAAGGTTGGTCAGGCGTCTGTGTCCGACTGGGCATGACGTAGGGACAGCTGTCCGACATGCCGACGCATATCTTTTTATGATTTTTCAACGTTCCAGGATCAGGGAGAAATTTGTGTGTCGATGCAAGTTGCTTTTGGATCATGTAAGACAACCAACAGTGCGCGAATGATGTCGGATGAACGTAGTCAAAATAAAGCCTATTTTTGCATTTAGTTTTATTAAAATTTTTACTTCCCATATATCCTTTTTTATCAACATAACAAGCCTTGCCTATTTTGGGACTGCCGATATTTCTCTCTTCCGCGTACTCAAATGGAGTTGACATGCCGTATGTGAGAGAGAGGCTCCCCCCATCTGGATCTCGATTCTCTGCAACCATGATTCCAAGCTCTTTTTTAACGTCTAGGTAAGCAATATTTATATCGTCTTTTGTTCTGCTTTTCAGTGCCTGTAAAATTTCTCCAAGCTTTAAGTCGTGTTGTTCAGACACGGTTGTAAAAGTTTTGGATATCAAAGAAATATTTTCTCTGCCGTTGGCAAACCACTGATCTGCTCTGCTCTGCTGATTATATTTATCTTTATTGTGAACAATCGTCGGTGTTGCGCCAAGATCCGGCAGGTTGACGATCAAAAAATTTCTTGCTCCAACGTCGTAGAGCTTTTCTATTTGATTTTTTATGAATGTTGTAGTTTGTATTGTCGTCCAAGTATAACCACCTGGTTTATCTGGTTCCTCAATGAATGTATTTAATGTATCTTTTTTGTCTATTTTTGAAATATAGTCGTTGGCGCCCGCCCACAACACATAGAGGGTTTCGTTCGGGTTTTTAACGTGCCTGCCGCCAAACAATGAACTTTTGCTCAGGGATTTGATGTAGCTGTCGATTTGGTCATCCGTGCTGCCGGAGATGATGAGCTGGCCGCCTATTTCAACGTAGCTCTTCAGGTTTTTTATTTTCGCGTCGTTGACCTTGGCCGCCACGGCGCCGCCGGTGGCGAAGTTTAGCATGGCCAAATTGAGTCGTTTGGAGAGATGATCGGTCCAGTTGGGGCCGTCGGCGAATCGGCCGAGCCAATAGGGCGGGCTGAGAAATCCCACCCAACCCAGCTTGCGGCGCATGTTGCCAATGTCGGACAAGCTATCGCCAAAAATGACAATCCGGCTAACCCGACCAATCCCCCCGTCTTTTTTTTGCGATGGAAACGCAATCGGGTGTCGGCTTCTACTTGAATTTTTTGTGATCACAATGTCGTGTACGAGATTTTTCTTGTTGTCTTTCTGAACGATTTTTAGACAAAAATCTTCCAGTAGTTTTTGAATTTCATATCTATCTTCTGTGATGTTCTTGTATCCTTTTAAGAGTGACCATACTCTAATTTTTTTAATGACATAAAATCCATCTTCCATGTCTCCGTCAGGCCAAACTTCATAATTGCCCCACGTGGAGCCTCCTATTTTAAACTTGTCAGGTGTCTTAGCATACTTAAATTTGCCGCCGGGACTTTTCCCCTGGCCGAGATCAGACGCCTCGGGATTGTAGTAGTAGCAAGCGATGCCGTTTTGTACCCAGGCCAGCTGGTCGTCGTCAAGCTCTTGATCATCCCCGTCACCGCAGCTGGTCAGGCCAAGGCCGCAGATTATGGCAAGGAAGAACAGGCAAATTATTCTCCCTCTCGCCCCCGTTTGTGGAGACGCGATGAATCGCGTCTCCACGGGCAGAAGATGCCCCAATATGGATCCTTGTTTTTGTCGGAACGGCAAGAAGGAAAACGCTTTTGCAAGAATCGGCATCACGGTTTGTTAACCGTGCTCGGTACCGGTGTTATTCCCAGATCTCCATCTCTTGGGCCGGGTCGTAGCGTTCGGTGATGTCCTCCAAGAATTCGGGCTTTACGTGCTTGATGTTGATGACCTTTTGGCAAGAGTCCAGGGTATTGCGGAGTTTTGAGTAAGAGATGAAACCACACACCTTGTGCAGCGGTTTTTTGCGACAGGCGAACGTGGGCCTAGGCAGCTCGCGTTTAAACTTATCAAAGCGCTCATCGGGGGCAACGATGTAGAGCTTGATATCGATGTTGGGTTGCATGGTCAGCAGATCGCACATGCGCAGCAAACCCGAGTAGATGGCCGTGGAGTGTTCCACCTCGAACGCCGCGACAATGGCGCTCCGGTTTTGCGGGCTCAGCCAAATCACATCGATGTTCTCCACGATGCGGTTGGTCACGTTGTCAAAGGTCGTAGGCAGCGAGCGCAGCAATCCGGGGATCTTGTCGATCGCATGCCCGTTCCACACCTTGCCCCTGTCGCTCTTGGGCGCCCACACCTGCAGCCCCATTCGCGCGCCGAGTTCAAGCAGGCGGTATTGAATCTCGGTATGAAAGGTCCCCGTGGGTTGGGTTGCCGTGCTTGCATTCGTGGCGGATGGGGTTTCTTGGCCTTGTTCGTCTTCTTCGTTGGTGGGGACGCTTAGTACGGTTTCGACATCTCCTTCATCCGTGCTGATTTTTGTCTTGTAGAGGTGTGCCGGTCGGCGCCGTTGTGCCGAGCGGTTCAGTTTTTTGGCGTCGACTTGCCGCTTGACGGGGTTGCGTTGTGCTTCTTGAACGGCGTGAGTGATCGTCACGCCGTCGGCTTCTTGGTATTTCCGCAGCGACACTCGCACGTAGTTCGACCACTGCCGAGAGCCGGCTCCCTTTTTAAAAAATGAGAGTTGCCCTTCAAGCTGCTTCATCGGCACGCCTGTTTCGGCGGTGAGCAGTGCCAGTGGTTTGACGGGAATGCGTACGGGAAAAGGCTCCTCGCCCCAAATTGGTTTGTCGTCTTGATAGCACTCGCCCGTGACTTGCAGCAGGCCGACCCAGCGTTTCACCCCCACCATGTAGCAGAGGAAAAGATCACCCGGCTTGACCTTTCGCGCTCGTTGCCAGTGGTGTTGCCGAAAGCCGGTAAAGGCCGCGCCTGCTTGCCGGAATTCTTTCCAAGTTGTTCCCGTGAACAGGTGGAGCCAGTAGGTCATTGTTCCCTTGCCGGTTCTTTCGTAAATCATCCGACGACTTATAGATGTACCATTTTCGTGTTCGAAATCAATCCCCTCGGCAGCTCTGCCAGGGCCGATTTAAAGTCGTTGTTCGTGTTGAGTTGTCGAGTCGGGGGTGGATTCGTCACTATCTCTTTATCGTTAGATTATTGGGCGACGATTGCGGATCCTTGTTCTAGGTCGGTAAGATGCTTGTGTGGAAAGACAAGTTCGTGTTTAGCAGGGGTGTGTGGATGCAGATGAATCGATCGCCACGTTCTGTTGTATCGTATGTCGCCGCGGCAACGGCGCTGGCAGTGTGGTGCGCTAGCGGCTGTGGTTATCGGACGGCTCAAGGCAAAACCAAGGTGTTGGACGCGAGCGCGCGGGATACCCTAGGCGGCGCGGGGACCAGTTCGGCGGACATTCGCGCCATGGCTGACTTGATGGCGCGCAAGCTAGCGGGTTTGCCCCTGCCGCAAGAGGGCCCCACGCCGCGCGTGCACGTGATTGTACGGAACAACACGCGATTTCGTGTGGATCCCGCCCTGTTGCGCAACAAGCTAGTGAAGGAGCTGGTGAATAAAAGCCAAGGAAAATTCCAGTTTCTCGCGCGTGATAGCGAGGAAGAGGTGTTGGCCGAACGGGCCAAGAAACGCGCGGGGTTGTATGACGCGGGCAAACTGGAGCAAACGCTGCTTGGCGCCGATTACCTGTTTAAAGTGGATATGCGAGCTCTTTCCAAGGCGGCACGCGAGGGCGTGAGTGACTACATCGTCTACAGCTTTACGCTGGTGGACGCCGAGACAACCCAAATTCTGTGGATGGACGACTACGAAACCAAAAAGCAGAGTTCCGTGGGGGTAATGTACCAATGATTGCGTTTCGTGTCATGGCAAAGGGGGCGGCGATCACGCTGTGTTGCATGAGCGTTTTTGGGTGCACGAAGGCGCGTTACGCCCAAACCAACATCGGTCAGGCACTGACCACGCCGGTGCGTCAGACATTTACTGGAGGTGTGTCGGGCGAAGTTGTCTGCAACGAGGGCACGGTGTGTGCCGAGGTGGAGGTGCTGCGTGTGCACGCGGATCCGCAGGATGGCGGCGGGGTGCAGGTGTTGCTGCACAACCGCACGGGCAAGTCGGTCAATGTGCAAATCGCTCTCTGGGTGCTGTCGCCCGAGGGAGCGTTGTTAGACCAGACACCGTTTCAAAATGTTCCGCTGCCGCCGCGACAAGAAAAAATGTGGGAGATGGCCAACATCTATCGCGCCGGTGCTAAGCTGCAAGTCCGCCTGCGTGCCCCCCGCTAGACCAGGATTTAGGGATTGATTGGATTGTCGGACGAGCGTTTAGCGGAGCACGCGGCGGGAACAAAATGAAGTTTTGGCGCGCGATGAATGGGTCCCCCTTTTGTCGTCCGATAGCCTCCTTTGTCATCCGGCACGAGCGCAGCGAGGAAGGATCTCCCCGACCCTGCGACACGCGGGGAGATCCTTCGCCCGTCCTTCGTTTCACTCAGGACGTACTCAGGATGACAGGGAGGGTCGTCGCCGCAGTCCAAAGCGCTGCGCGCGCGGCAAGCAAGGGTGAGCAGCCCCTGGTATTGTGTCTAGGTGCGTATTCTCGGCATCGACCCCGGCAGCCGCAACGTGGGGTTTGGCGTGGTGGAGTGCGCGGCGCCGCCGCGACACGGTTTACATGTGGCCCACGGAGTCCTGCGTTTAACCACGTCGCGGGATCTGCCCGCGCGCATCGCCGAGTTGTTGCCGCGTTTGCAAGCGGTGTTGCGTGAGCACCGGCCGCAAGTAGCGGTGGTAGAAGAGGTTTTTGTCAGTGCTAATGCCCGTTCCGCGCTCCTTTTGGGCCAGGCGCGCGGCGCTGTGTTGGCGCTGTTGGCGCTAGAGGGAATTCCCGTGACGGGGGTTCGCCCCGCCGTGCTCAAGCTGGCGCTCACGGGCTCCGGCCGTGCCGGCAAGCACCAGGTGGCATGCATGGTGGCGGCATTGTTGGATCTGCCCGCGCGGCCCGCGGCCGACGCGGCCGATGCCCTTGCGTTGGCGTTGTACCACGCGCGCGGGCTGGTCGGTGGCGGCCTCGGTGTGCACGGCGTTGTCACGGCCCCCAGGCGCCTGTCCGCGCGCGGGCGTCGGCGGGCGCTCGAAGAGTTGGCTCGCTCACACGGGGCGGCTTTGCCCAAAGAGTACCGCAGACCAGAGGGATTGATAGGATTGCAGGATGAGTGATCGGGACGAAACGCGCGATTTTTCCACTTTGTCATTCCTGCGAAAGGGGACTTCCAAAAACCCATCGGAGTCGCTTTTTGGCACTTTTTCAGTGGATTCCTGCTTGCGCAGGAATGACAAATGAAGTGTATGTTTTTTTGTCCGATCTTCGTTTTCAGGAAGTTTTGATGTGGGTTTCCCCACCCTGACATTCCTGCGCAAGCAGGAATCCATTTTGGAGCGTTCCGCCAACTTTTCATCGCAAAAGCAACCCGCCGAACCCTTTTTGGAAGGCCCCGAAAGCTTGTCACCCCTGCCCCCGAGCAGAGGCAGGAATCCACTGTCCGACATCCGACAATCCGTCAAATCCTGTGATCTGCGGTAAGAGCGTATTGACAAGATAAGTGATTGTGGGTATAATGAGAGAGAAAGTTTTACGAGCAATTCCTTAGTTTGGGAAGGAGAAACAGCAGTGTTTTATTCGAAGCAAATTGAAAGCTTGGAGCAACTGGGCGAAGCGGATACCAATGCGGGATCCGCTGAGCAAGAGGAGCAAATAGGTGTTGATAAGGACCCAGGGGACCCTCTGGGCTGGCGGTTGCGTCTGATTGAACGCGCCGCCGCGCGCATGAAGCGTTTGCGACAGACAAAGCTGGACGTGGGCGGAACTTATCATGTGGGTGAGCTTGTGTTTGACGATCGTTCCAAGCGGTTTGGTCGGGTACGGCAGGCTTCGCCCAAGTGCCTTGAACTGGCGCTTCTTTCGGGAGGAAACGTGGTTTACCAGCGGCCGTCTCATGCTAGTGCGCCGGTGGCGAAGAAGAAGCCGCGAGTCTCCACTCCCGCGTCGCGCGGGGTGGAGGCGGGAACGCCCGTCAAGAGTGCGCCGGGACAAAAACAAGGACAGATTCGCGTTCGCGTTGCCGCCAAGCGTGCCGGTAACGCCACATCGCGATCCACGACCAAGAAAACGGTGAAGGCTGGGGCAAAAACACGAGCGGTTGTTGTTAAAGACTTAACGCGTGTTTCTCGCCCCGTGGTTGTCAAAAAGCAGCCGCTCGTCAAAGCGGCCAAGCAACCATCGCGCCGACAGCAGCCGCTAAAGCTTGCTTCCACACAGGAGCGCGACGCCTATATTCGTGCCAATTATCCTACCATGAGCAACCGAGAATTGGCGCGGGTGACCGCATTATCTGAACACACGATTCGACGCAAGCTGGGGGAGTGGGGGTTGCGCCGCAACAGCACTTGACCACGGATTTAGGGATTGATCGGATTGTCGGATGGGTGGCTTGGATTGCGGCGGCTTGACGCCGCCTTGGGAGTGCGGCTGCGAGAGGCAACGCTCCGTTAGGAGCGTTAGGACTCTCCGGTGGAGAGTCTGGCCTGGCGCAGGGAAGGCAACTGGTTGCCGACCTGGCCCGAAGGGCTTGAGACCGCTTTAGTTCGTTAGGGTTGCCGAACGTTTCCTCAAAAGCTCTAGCGGAACCTGCTACCGTGAATGAGTGAGTATGCGTGCGATGAGGCTGAGATCCCTTGCGACATCCTGAGATAAAACGGTCGGATCATCTGGCGGCCGTCTGTGTGCTGAACGCGCTTTACATGGTGTTCGAGGCCGTTGGCGGCTGGTTGAGCGGCTCGCTGTCGTTGCTGGCCGACGCGGGGCATATGTTGTCGGATGTGCTCGCGCTGTTGCTGGCGTGGGGCGCCGGCCGTATCGCCCGTTGGCCCGCCAATCCCCGCTACAGCTTTGGTTACCAGCGAGCGGAGGTGCTCGCCGCTTTTGTCAGCGGCTTACTCCTTGTGGGGGTGGCGGTCGGTATTGTGGCGGAGGCTGTTGGTCGTTTCCCTCATGCCCATCTCCCTAGCACGGGTCTGATGATGGTCGTGGCGCTGGGAGGGCTTTTTGTCAATGGTGCCAGCCTTGCGCTGCTCCACAAGGACAGACAAGCCAACCTGAACCTGCGGGCTGTCTGGTTACACATGCTGGGCGACACGCTGGGCAGCGTTGTTGTGTTGGTTGCCGGGGCGGTTGTGTGGGCAACGCATTGGCATTGGGTGGATCCGCTTGCTTCGGTGTTGTTGTCCTTGCTCATTGCCGGTTACGCTTGGCCTTTGATCCGCGACGCTGTGTATGTGCTGATGGAGTCCGCGCCCGCGCGCACGGACCTGGATTCCGTGCGCTGCGATGTTTCGCGGGTTGACGGAGTGGTGAACTGCGCCCAACTGCGCGTGTGGTCCATCAGCTCCGGTGTAGCGGCGGCGAATGTCCGCGTGGTGGTCGAAGAGGGGTGTGATACTCAACGGCTTGGGCGCGATGTAGAGCAGCTGTTGATGCACCAATACGACATTCGATACGTTACCGTGCAGCTGGAATTTCCTCCTCGTGGCGAGGGTCGTTGTGGGTAGCGCAATGATGCTTGTGACACGACTTTTTTTCGTTCTGTTGGGCGTATTGGCGTCTGCTTGTGGCTCGGAACCGCCGCCTCAATCCGCGCCGCCGCCGGCCACACCCCAGCCATCGACACGATCGGATCTCTCCAAGATGCTCGTCCGCGAGCTTACGCCGACCGAAGAGGGATTGTACACGCTCAAGGTGCGGGTGGGGGGTAGAACCTTTTCCCCGGTGATTGACACGGGCAGCTCGGATTTGTTGGTGCCGGGAGAAGATTGCGAGGGGTGCACCGGCAGTGCGCGGTATGTCCCTAGTGGTTCGGTGGCGCAAGGCGATAAGGTGGCCGAAGGCGAAATTATCTACGGCACCGGCCGTGCCCGCGTTCGCCAAACGCGAGACCGCGTGGGTTTTCCCGGCACCAAGATCTCTTTTGCCATGGATTTTCACGTGATCCAAGAGAGTAAAGCTCTCCCCCGAGGCGGCTTGCTGGGTTTGGCTTACGCGAGTTTGTTGGACGTCATTGCCGAGGGCGGGGGCGCGAGAAATTCCTTTACTCCCTTTATCGACGGGTTCGCCCGCCATGCACGATTGCCTAAACGCTTCACCTTGCTGCTGTGCGAGCAGGCCGGCGGAATCAGCAGAATTATTTTGGGTGACGAAAGGGCGACGGGAAAAATTCGACGCGAGGATTTTGGGATCTGGGCGGCCGTGCCCCACAGAACCTATTACACATTCCCCATTGAATCCATGCGTTTAGCGGGGGCTAGTCTGGGTGCTTTCCCCGATTGGCGCGACAGTGACGGAGCGCGCGACGTGGTCATTTTGGACAGTGGCGCCAACATGATTCTGTTACCGCCGCGGGCGGCGGAGGACCTCAATCATCGGCTCCAACAAATCACGGCTGCTCAGGGCAAAGCCTTGCCGCCCGCATTTTGGCGGGGGAATTGTGATAGCGGCAGTAACACAGTGATGGTGATCCCGCAAAAGGCGTTCGAAACGATTCAATTTCCCGAGGTGGAACTCGTGCTCGTCGGGGGCAATTTCGCCAAAGCGACGGCGCTGGGGCAAGCTGTCTCTAGCGCAAAGGCCGCGGCGCGAAGTTTTTATCCCGGGCCCGACAACACGGTTGTGCTCAAGGTGCCCGCGCGCGCGTTTTTTCTCAAGAGTAACGGCTATTACCATTATGCCGTCTGTCCCACGGAAGGAGAAAAGAACGTTTCCATTTTGGGCAAGCCTTTTTTGGAGCACTTTGTGACCGTGTTTGATCGCCGGCGGCACATCATCGGCCTTGCGCCAAGTTCCGGTCTGTGCCGATCTTGGCGGGGGGAATCGGTGCGGTGACACGGGAAGAGGATGTGATCGTTCGCGTCGTGTCGCGACATGCCGTGCGCGACCAGGCCATGTTGATCGACAAACTGCGACAAGCGGGCGTGACCATGACACAAGCCACGCTATCACGGCGCTTGCGTCACCTTGGCGTGGCCAAGGTGGGCGGCGTGTACCGCATGGCTCCCACCGGTTCCAGCAGCAGTCCCGTGCGTGACGTGCGACGGGCACCGCCTAATCTCCTCGTCATCCACACATTGCCGGGGCACGCGGGGTCGGTGGCGGCACGGATCGATTCTTATGGAAAAGAGGGTGACTCTTCCGCAGCGGCCAACGATGCTTTCAAAAGCGTCATCGGCACGGTAGCGGGAGATGATACGGTGTTGGTAGCAGTGGATTCCAGGCAATTGCATCGCGTGCGGCAGACCTTGATGACGCTTCCGTGGGGTGGGGCGCCGTTGCAATAGGCCGCGAGGAACCGTTTTGCCATCATGCGGCGGTTGTGCGATCTTGGCCTCATGGACAACACCGCCGCACCGGCCGCTTCCATCCGCGTTGTCAACCCTGCCGGCACGCCGCCGGGCGGCATCGACAACTTTGCCGAACTAGTCGGCGACGGTTATTGCTTCGTCGACAAAACCCCGCTGATCCGGGGCGTGTTGACCTGTCCGTTCAAGGTGCAGCTGATCACCCGCCCACGCCGGTTCGGCAAGACGATGAACATGAACATGCTGCGCGCTTTTTTCGAGACGCCGCCGGAGGGCACCAATACAAAAGCCCTGTTTGACGGTCTGTTGGTGGAAGAGGACGCGGCGACGATGGCGCATCAAGGCAAGTACCTCGTCATCTCCCTCACACTCAAAAGCGCCAAGCTGCCCACGTGGGAAGAGGCTTACAGCGAACTATGCCGATTGATCCACGAGGAAATTCACCGTCGTCCGCAAGCGTCGGACTGGCGGATCGGCGAGTTTGAGCGGATGCACGGCGACGAATGGAGCCGCCTTCTCAATCGGGCCGAGGCGACGCAAGGTGATTGGCGTCGTTCCCTGCAACTGCTGTGCAAGCTGTTGGCGCTGCACCACAACAAAGACAACCCCGATCAGCTGTCTTGGACCCATCCGGTTGTCTTGATCGACGAGTACGACGCCCCCATCCACGCGGCTCATGCCCACTCCGTCAAGCGCGGCGAGGATCTTAGCAGTGACGATTCCTATTATGGTAGGATGATCGCCTTCATGCGGCCGTTGCTGAGTAACGCGCTTAAGGGCAACGCCTTTTTACACAAGGCGGTCGTCACCGGCATTCTGCGAGTCGCGAAAGAGGATATTTTCTCCGGCTTGAACAATCTGGGCGTGTACGGCGTGCTGGAGGATCGCTTCGCCGACTCTTTCGGTTTTACCCAAGCCGAGGTCGAAGAGCTGTTGCGACGTCGCGACATGGGCGACCGGCTTGAGGCGGCGCGGGAGTGGTACGACGGGTATCGCTTTGGCAAAACCGCGCCGGTCACGATTTACAATCCCTGGTCGGTGGTCAGCTTTATCGCCGACCCCACCGATCCGCCCCAACCCCACTGGGTCAACACCAGCGGCAACGAACTGGTCCGCGCCATGATCGAGGAAAGCGGCGACGCGCAAGACCGCGCCGACGTGGAAACGTTGTTGTTGGGCGGCAGCGTGGAAAAGGATGTGTCCGACAGCATGGCGCTGCGCGATTTGCCTACCCTCGCCGACGCGTTGTGGAGCATCTTGCTGACCAGCGGCTACTTGACGGCCGACCCCGACGGCGAACCCGCTCTTTTCGGCACGCGGCTGCGGGTTCCCAACAAGGAAGTCCAATTTGTTTATCGCCGCTTGATCACCGGCTGGTTCCACAAATCCGCCGCGAGTCATGCACTCCCCGCCGCGCTCAAGGCGCTGATCGGGGGCGACGTGGCCCAATTCGCGCGGCATGTGACTACCCTGGCGTCCAACAGCCTCAGCTACTTCGACATCGGTGGGTCGCACCCCGAGCGTGTGTACCACGCCTTGGTGCTGGGCATGTTGGCCTATCTGTCGGACGCCTACCGCATTCGCTCCAATCGGGAAAGCGGCAAAGGGCGCCCCGACTTGCTGCTGCTCCCCCGCGATGCGCGCAAGCCCGGC
>JBCCEG010000013.1:0-13147 GCA_039030455.1 Myxococcota bacterium
CGGCACTTTTTCAATCTAGTGGATTCCCCGCCGCTCGCGGCGGGGTCACCTTTTTTGGCAAGGTCGGGGATTCATTCCCCGACCGCGCCGCCGGGGGTCCCCAAAAAGTATTGAGCGAAGCGAAAACTTTTTGGGGTTGAATGGATTCCTGCTTTCGGGGCCTTGTATCTGTAGTGTTAGGATCATAGGGATGTGATCCTCGTTCGAGGACGCTCGGATGCTGGGGGCCAAGATGCCGAAAGGGGCCTTAGGTCTATGAACCTGTTTGGAAGATTCCACGCTTGGCCCCCTTGTTGTTGTTTAGAGAGCGGAGAATATCTTAGGCCAAGGCTTGCTGCCCGGAGCCTGTATACAAGGTTGCTCGTCGACAACGTCCGATCATCAGAGTGTCTGGAAAGAAAGGGAGAAAAGACATAGAGAAGTCGCGGCTTTGCTATCACACCCGCTGCTTTTTCCTTTTCGAGAAACCGCGGGGGAGACCTTCTTGTCAAGCTGCCGCCAAGGGCAAGAGAGGGTTCGTTTGTCTTGTGTTGCCGTTGGCCACGCGAATAACTTTCTCCGCCGTTTTCCAATCCGCTTCCCATGCACGGTGTCTTAAACCAATGAAACGTCTCCAACAAGAGGACGCGCGGCGTCCTCTTGCAAGGCTTTCTCCTCGAAGTTTCCGCAACTTTCATCAAAAGCTTGACAACCAAGAGAATATCTCCGGCGGGAGCCCACCAATTTGGAAATCCCCGAAAGCGGGAATCCATAAGAGACGGGAGTGACAAAAAGGGTTTTTGGAAATTATTTGTTTGCTTTGGTTGGTTGATTAGAATGGAGGCTATTGGAAACGCTTAGGAGGAATTGGCATGGAAATCGGATTTATTGGCTTGGGGAAGATGGGCGCGGGGATGACGCGCAGGCTGTTGCGAGCTGGTCACACGTGTACGGTATTTGATCAGGATCCGGAATCGGCTCAACGATTGCGGCGGGATGGAGCCACACCGGTCATGGGGCTGGATGAGTTGGTAGGGGCTTTGAGCGCGCCGCGCGTGGTGTGGGTCATGCTGCCCTCGGGTCGGCCCACGCAAGAAACCATTGAGCTGTTGTCGCAACGATTGCAACAAGGTGACACGGTCATTGACGGGGGGAATACGTTTTACAAGGATGATATTCATCGCCAGACGCTCTTGCAAACGAAAGGGATTCATCTGCTTGACGTTGGTACCAGCGGTGGTGTTTGGGGTCTGACTCAGGGGTATTGCTTGATGATCGGTGGCGAACGCGGTGTTTATGAACGCTGCGAGCCTTTGTTTGCCGCGCTGGCCCCCCTACGGGGGTTTGCCGCCAAAGGCTCCGGGGAAACCGAAGCACCCCGAGAGGCAAAGGGTGTGGCAAACAAAGCCGCGCAGAGGCCTAACACCGCTGATAAGGGATATTTGTGGTGCGGTCCGTGCGGCAGCGGGCATTTTGTCAAAATGGTTCATAACGGTATTGAATATGGTCTCATGCAGGCGTATGCCGAGGGGTTCGAACTGCTGCGCGCACGGTCGGAGATTCGGGATCATGTGGGGGATATCGCCGAGGTGTGGCGCCATGGCAGCGTGGTGCGTTCCTGGTTGCTGGACCTGTGCGCACGGGCGCTGCGTGAGGATTCAGAGCTGTCGGAATACCGTGGGCATGTGTCTGACTCGGGCGAAGGGCGTTGGACAGTCGAAGCCGCCATTGAAGAGCGTGTGCCGGCACATGTTTTGTCTTCGGCGTTGTACACCCGTTTTCGCTCGCGCCAAGAAACTAGTTTCGCGGAGAAGATTCTATCCGCCATGCGGGCCGGTTTTGGCGGCCACCAGGAGCAAAAGTGAGCCAGGGTGCCGTCGAAAAAAAGCAAAGCGGGGGAGAGGGGACGCGGCACCGTATGCCGCCATCGTGCGCGGTTGTGATTTTTGGCGCGGGCGGCGATTTAACCAAACGGTTGTTGTGGCCGGCCCTGTGCAATTTGGGTAAGGAAGGATTGCTGCCTCGGCCTTTCGCCGTCGTGGGCTCGGGACGTACCAGTTATACAGCTAAGGGATTTCGTGACCATCTCCAGCGCGGCTTAACGAAGTTCGTCTCTGATCCGGCCGCGCGCAAGTGGGGTAAGGCGGCACTCCCCCATGCCTACTATGTGGGTGGTGACGCGGAGTCGCCAACAGTCCATCAGCAGATTAAAAAATTGCTTAGTCGCTTGCAGCGTGACGAGAAGCTTGGAGCAAACGTCCTTTTTTACCTAGCAACGCCGCCTGCTTCCTTTACTCCTATTGTCGAACAACTGGGGAAAGCGGGTTTGATGCGGCAAAACGAAGGGTGGCGTCGCGTTGTTATTGAAAAACCCTTTGGTCATGATTTGGTTTCGGCGCGGGCGTTGAATCGCGATCTGGGCAAGATTTTGACCGAGGATCAAATCTTTCGCATAGACCATTACTTGGGCAAGGAGACAGTGCAAAATTTGTTGGCGTTTCGCTTCGCCAACGGCATCTTCGAGCCCGTGTGGAACCACCACTACATTGACCACATTCAAATCACCGTGGCCGAGACGCTGGGTGTGCAGCAGCGCGCGGCTTACTATGAGAAGGCGGGGGCATTGCGCGATATGGTGCCCAATCACCTTTTTCAATTGTTCAGTCTGATCGCCATGGAACCACCCATTTCATTCGCCGCTTCAGACGTACGTGACGAGAAGGCCAAGCTGCTTGACACGGTGACTCCGCTGTCGCCACAAGATGTGCTGACTTGTAGTGTGCGTGGGCAATACGGTCCCGGGACGGTGCTTGATAAACCGTCTATCGGATACCGGCAGGAGCTTGATGTGGATCCGGAGTCGGTCACGGAGACCTTTGCCGCGCTCAAACTCACCGTGCCTAATTGGCGTTGGGCCGGCGTGCCTTTTTATTTGCGCACGGGGAAACGCCTGGCGCGCAGGGTGACCCAGATTGCTATTCAGTTCAAAATGCCTCCCATGTTGTTGTTTGAACGCTCGCACACGAAGGGGCTATCACCCAACGTCCTCACCATTCGGATTCAACCCGAAGAAGGGATTGCATTGCGCTTGGGCGCCAAAGTGCCGGGGCCGACGATGCGCATCGAGGATGTGACAATGCGATTTTCGTACCGAGAACGCTTCGGTTCTCAGTCCGGCACGGGCTACGAGGCTCTGCTATACGATTGCATGTTGGGTGACGGCACGCTGTTTCAGCGAGCGGACATGGTTGAGTTGGGGTGGAGTATTGTCCAGCCCGTACTGGATGTGTGGAGTGCGTTGCATCCCCGGATGTTTCCTAACCATCCAAGCGGTTCTTGGGGACCCAAAGAAGCCGACGAACTCCTCGCGCAAGACGGTAGGCGGTGGATCGTTGATTGACAGCTTCCTCGAAAGCGGGAAAGATGAGAGCGACCTAAGGTGACGCCCTATAGAGGGGTTGAGGAAGCGTTCGTCAAGGAACGAAACAACGATGAGAGAAGGCAAAATCACACTTCCCCGGCAGTCGATTCGTCGGGTTCGCATCGTCGGTAACAACTGGGTGTGTGCCTTCCCACAAGCAACGAGAGGGTTTGCTCAAGATGTCGGAAGATACGATGAATCACGGAGAGGAGGTTTCTCTTGAAGAAAGCAGCGCTGAAGAGGGAGAAGAGTCCAAAGAGATAGATGTTTCTCGGATTGATCTCAACGCCCTATGGGTGATTCGCAGGTTACGCGCAAGAGGCTACGAGGCGTACCTGACGGGTGGCTGTGTTCGAGATTTGCTGTTGGGGCAAGTTCCCAAGGATTTCGATGTCGCCACCAGCGCCAAGCCATCCGAGATTAGGAGCGTTTTTAGCAACTGTCGCTTGGTTGGTCGCCGTTTCTTGCTGGCGCACGTGTATTTTCCAGGTGGTCGAGTCATCGAGACAGCCACGTTCCGCGCGGCGCCCGATCCTGATGCGGCCGGCGACGATCTCCTTTTGCGGCGTGACAACGTTTACGGGACGTTGCAGGAAGATGCCCTGCGACGCGATCTGACCATCAACGGTTTGTTCTACGATCCCATCGCGTGCCGATTGATTGATTTTGTTGGTGGACGGCAAGACTTGCGAGAGGGTGTTATCCGCAGCATTGGTGATCCCGATGTGCGGATGCAAGAAGATCCCGTGCGCATGATTCGAGCCGTTCGATTCGCGTGTCGACTGGGATTTCACATTGAGCAACAGACTTTGCAAGCGATTCAGAGCCATGCCGGAGCGATTGTTCGGTGTGCTCCGGCTCGATTGCAAGAAGAGTTGCTAGGACTACTGCGTTCTGGTTTGGCGGCCCCCAGCATGATGCGGTGTCGCGAACTGGGATTATTGAGCGCGCTGTTGCCCGAGCTCACCGAGGCGTTGGAGTGTCCGTTGCAACCCGGACAAGAAGAAGACAAACCTTCTTCTCCCGAGGAACGCCTGGGTCAGTGGCAGGCTGTGCTGCAAGCATTGGATCGAGTCCGTCACAAGGGAGTTCATATAGACGCGGCAGTGGCGTTTGCCACGCTGTTACTCCCTATTTATCTAGCTTTTGAGCGTTCTGATCAAAAGGCGCGTATTTGGTTGGAGGGGCTTTGTATGAGTTGGGGCAAGCAAGTTCGCCTTGTACGCCGTGATCAAGAGCTGTTGCGTTTTCTGTTGGAGTCGATGGCGGGCGTATTCGTGCGCGGCGGTGATGATGATACGATGAAAAGTCTGGTGCACAAGGTGTGGTTTCGTCAGGTGTTGCTCTTGCGGATTATCCATTTATGCGCACAGGGCGAATCGTTGGACGAGGTGAAAAAGTGGAAAGAGGCGGCACACCGCGAAGGCAGGCCTTACACGCAAGAGAAGGAGGCCGACAGAAAGAATCGACAGCAAACACAACGCCGGTATACCCGCACCCGTTCTTCCTCCCGCAGAAGGTTTTCGTGAGGGGTGAGGAGAGGCGGAGGGATGCAAGCACGGCGGGCGAGCCGGGAACATGCCTTGCAAATGCTTTACCAGCTAGAGCAGCAACAGTTGCGGCAAACACACCAAGATGGAAGTGGGCGCCAGGGCGTTTTTGAGCAAGTTAGCTCCCTGGCGCAAGTGGATGAGGGTGCTTTGGAGGGTTTTGCCGCCGGCTTCTTCAAACGGTTTTGCCCCCAGGGGGTAACGGACGCTTACGCGTTGCGATTGGTCAGGGGTGTGGCGGCCCACCTCCCCCAGATTGACGAGACATTGGCTGGGATCAGCCACGGCTGGAAGCTTGCGCGGATGGCGGTGGTGGATCGCAATATTCTGCGCATAGCCGCTTACGAATTGCTTTTTGAGTCTTCTTTACCCCCGGCGGTTGTGATGAATGAAGCTGTTGAGGTTGCTCGGCGATATGGAGCGCAGCAGTCACCGGCTTTTGTTAACGGTGTGTTGGACGCGCTGGCGCACAAGCCAAGAAGCGTTTAAGGCTGGCAGATAGTGGCTTTGCCGTATATCTTGCATGCCGGTGTGTCTGTGGTATGCTGGAGGCGTTATGGGGTTACAGATGGGAAACCAGCTCCGTTTTCTTCGGCGAAATCGGACAAGGCCAGGGGTTTATCTTCAAACGCGCTAATCGCGTTACCCGTTTGGTCTAGGCAAACCTAAAACAAGAGGGTGAACGTATGTGGCATCAGCTGCGGGCGGCCAAGAGCCGTGTTGTTCGAACTGTCATTCAGCGCGGGGCCTTGCCGGCGCTGTCCTTGGTTGCCCTTTCGGGGTGTGCCAAGGGCAAGGGTGACTCGGTCGAGCAGGAAGTTTCCTTTAGCCAGTTCGTCGTCGACTTGGTGAAGCAAAACGTGATGCAAGGGGAAGCCGGCCCAGAAAAACTGAGTTTTGTAGAGAAGAAGGAACCGGTTTTGAAAGAAGCGGTCCGCGAAGTTTTTGAGAAGCCGCTGACGGTTCGTAGTTCAAAACGGCAACCGGCCGCGGCCGGCGCCGTATCCGGGCTGACTCCGCTCCAAAATTCGCGGACGGAAGAGAACTCCCGTTTCGAAAAGGACGCCTCGGCCTGGTTAGGGCCGCTGTTAGAAGAAGGCCTGCTGTTGGTTAAGAACGGTCGGATGGTCCGGCTTTCCAACGTGGCCGCGGATGTCTTGGGGATGACGAAGGAAGAGCTGCTACCGCTGCTTGAGCGCTTCGGCCCTGTTTGGCAAAACATGGAGGAGCGGACCGTACAGCAGCTGTTTCAGCTGGTTGGGGAAGTGGTTCGCATCGCGCACAAGGCGGAAGCAAACGGGGACAAGAACAATGACAAGGTCATCGCGGCCCTGTTTGACTTGCTGAGGGATGTGCTAGACGCGCAGGAGCAGACGGAAACAATCGCGTTGGCCGGGCGGGCGCTGCCCATGCTGCGGGAGATTGTCGAGTCGGAGGGGGCTCGCACGGTTCTGCGGGATCTTATTTTATCGTTCCGGACCGAGGATCTTCCCGCGCTCAAACAGGTGATTTCTCGCTTGGTGGAGTTGGAGCCGGTACTGGCTTCGTTGAGCAAGCAGCTGCTGCGCGATATCCTCGCTGTCGCGTTGCGCGACGTTGGGGGGAACGAGGACGTCAAGCCCAAGGAGATCAAGCAGGGCATGGAGATGTTCGCCACGTTGAGCGAATCTTCCGAATACCGCGAAGCAGTTGCCGCATTAAAAGACCTCGTTAGCGGGTGGCGCGACGAAGTCCCCGACCAGGGGCAACGGGACCGGGTGGTAACACGATTGTTACAAGTCGCGGAGACCGTTCGACCAGCCAAGTCTTCCTCTTTGCAAGGGGCACAACAGCCTAGTGTCGACCGGCAGGTGGAAAACGCGCGCGCCGTTTTGGCGAAAATTCCCAAGTACAAAGCCACGATCGCCCTGGCGCTGCCGGTTCTTTCCCGACTGTCCGATGATGATTCCAAGCTATTGGCCAAGGTGATCGTCGGAGCGGTCCAATCCAGCGGCGGCAGCGGCTTGGGCACGCTCACGCCCGCCGCCATTCATCAACTGGCCGAACACGCCGTCGCTCTGCTGGATAACAGCGCTATTTTGCGGGCCTTGCCGGGGTTGTTGACGGCGCTGCACCGTTGCGAGGGCAAGGATTTGAAACAGCAATACGATGTTTTTGCCGGGCCTCTGAAAGACATCGAACATATCTTGTTGAGTGAAGACGTCAACGCATCGGACGCGCGGCGGCATGTAATGGGGATTGTCGTTGCGGCGAGTCCGGGAAAGGCGGACAGTATTGCTCGGATTTGGGGGACGCCCCAAGCGCGTAAGGAACTTCGTGATTTTCTAGCGGCCGCAGAGACGGTAAAAACTGTTTGGGATCGCGAGGAAGAAAGCGAAAGCCGGGCGGCAACGGCTCGGACCGACCTTGAGCGACGCGGTAAGGAAATCATGTCGAAATGCTCCAACGAAGTGGGGGAGTTGTTACAAACGGCCGCAGGCTTGCGGTTGAATGAAAGCGACCGCGAGCTGATGGTGAAACGAGCACTCCAGTTGGCCAAGGTGTTGCAACAAAGCGCGTCTCAGAGCAACACCGAACACCCCCAACCATCTTCTCGCCAGTCCGACTCGGTTGTTACAAACGCCTGCTTGCTTTTGAAACAGGCGTCGGCATTGTGGGAAGAGATCCAGCTGTTGGCCGAAAGCCGCTTGGTGTCCCGGTTGACGGATGACGACTTCAAGATTCTGCTGGGTGCCGCCAAGGCGGCACAACAGATGCGGAGCTCCGGCGACGATGCAGCGATTGACAACATACAGTCGACCCAAGCCTCCAAATTGCTCCAGAACACCGAGAAGGTCAAGAGACTGTTGCGTTCCTTCGTGGGCTTGACGCAAGCCACCGACAATTGGCGTCCGTTGCTGCGCATACTGCCTCACTTACATATCTGGGAATCGCTACCTTGGGATCAACGATGGTCCTTGGTTCGGGCGGGTGTTTGGCCCGTCAAGGACGATGTATTCAACAACCCGCGGGTCCGTCAGCACATGCACGGTATGCTGAAGGCGGTTAACCCCGAGTGGGCCGAATGGTTTAAGCAGGCGCTCATGCGAGAGCAAAGTCGCGCGGGATTACAAAGAATGTTGGCCGCCTTCGAGGGTGTTTTGCGACAGCTAGGGGATCAGAGTGACGACACTGATTTCGAGCACGTCTTACAACAGTCGGAGGACCAAGGTGACGATACCAACCAAGCAACCAAACTGTGGCGGGTGGCGCAGACGACGTATACGGAGTGTAAAGAAAGCATCGAGGCTTTGTCGCATTTGACCGAGCCGGTCGCCCCTCATCCAAACCAAAACGAGAATGCCCAACGCAATCAGGACGAGGCGGCGATTGTGGAGCGCAGTGAGCAGTTGGCGCGGAAGGGATTGCGGTTGCTCATGACGATTGGCGGCAAGAAAGATCCGCAAAGCGCGATCGAACACCTGTTGCTACAGAAAACCCCGGATGAGACGGCACAAGATGTCTGTGCGTTCGTGGGGGCCTTGGCCAAATTTCAAGACGAAGCGAGGGTGCTGACGGCTGTCGGCGCGAACCGCGCACCCGTGAATCAGGAAGACCACCAGGAGTCAAACAACGTCGCTGATGAGAAGGAGTTTGACGGCGTCGATCAGGGACAAGACAAATTCGACGGCCTCTTACACTTTGTGGCTTGGGTGAACCAGCTTGGGGATCAGCAACCAGGAAATGCGTTCCTCACATTGGATCGAATGGCCAAATTGCTTGAGCAAGTGGTTGCCTTGCGGGAGGCCGCTCCGGAAGGCTACAGGCCGTTGACGGCGATCCCTTCTGTTTGGCGGAGCGAGAGATACACCGACGAAAGGAAATTGCACACAACGTTACTTCTCTCTAAACCCATGTGGGATCTGCTATTGGAAGAAAACGATACAGACAGTCCAGCGCGACGATCAGGCGGGTCCTCTAGAGATCCGTCTAGTGCGCGGCAAGCCTTGTATGGCCTTTTTCAAGAAGCTTTTCCTGAAATCATCCAACAGTTCGATAAGTTGATCCTCGTATCAGAAAGGTCGAGTTTGCGAAAGGTTCTGCGTGAGTCGGAAGTCGGCCCCTTGATTTTGAATCAAACGCTGCTCGACGCTTTAGCAGCTTCGTTCGCGAACACCTCTGCGGTTCCCGCAGACACACAAGAAGAGGTTGCCGATGCGGATGGCTCTGACCAGAGAAATCAGGAAAACATTTTGAGTGGGATTTGGTCGACGGTCAAGCAGGCTTCCAACAAGATGTTTCGCCAGGTGAAGGAAAAGGTAAAGGAAAAGAAAATTTCAGCTCTTTCATGGGCCGTGGTGACATCACAAAATTCTAATTCAACTCCAACTTGGATTAAAAAAAGGGCAAGAGGAGAAATCGTTGTAAAAGTAATTAATGGCATTAATGATAGCGATCTCGATCATAAAAACAAGGATACTTTCAACGGAATTGTTAGAAAATTTCTCAACAATGACGAATCTTGGAGTTTGGTGGGTCGGGTAGCGGACGCCTGTGGCGGATATCAAGATCTTGTCAGTAAGATGGCAGATTTTTCACGGGTGACGAATTCCATCAAGAAAAAGTGGTACACAGCACAACAACAGCAATTGCTTATCGTTGATAACACTGATCCCTGGTTTGTCCTCGTCGGCGACGGGCTAGCGTGGAAAGAGCAAAATGACGCCTTGGTCGCGGGGGTTCGACAAGCCGGTGGAGCCCCTGTTCGCCTTCCTCAAGTTCCGCGAGTTGAACGCGTGGAACCGCCCGAAGTGAATGCCGCCTTGCTTGACGCATTGTTGAAGGGCTGGGCCGTGGCGGGCAACAGCCCCGACCTGGCCAAGTGGATTCCAACTCTCATGGGCCAAATGGGTCAGACCGGTCACTATGCCGCCACGATGCAATCCACGTCTTTGGCCGATCTGCCCGCCTTGGGATACAACTCCCAATGGTGGTTGAACTTGCTATACCCAAACCGCGACACGACATTCGCCGCGCTTCGTGAATTGAGTGAGGATTTAAACGACGACGCCAGTTTGACGGCGACCGCCGTACGGTTCCAGGAGAAGGTGTTGACGGAACTTGATTGGAGCGTCATCGAAGAATTAATGGGCGACAGTGACGATGAATGGAAGCCAAGGCGTGTTTTGCTGGCAGGATTAGCACGATTGTTCCGTGGTACAAACGACAAGGCCAGCCCCATGGCGGCTTTTATGAGCTTTTATCTGGAGCTCAAGCGGATTGAAAAGCGTGCTGCGGCATCGGCCGCGGCATCGGAACAAAAAGACGTGCCTGGTCAACACATTCACAGCTCCCGTTCTTCACGGTCTTTAGTTTTTACCGCGCGGGATCTTGTGGGAACGCTCGGCAAGCTAGAGGATTTCTCGCGCGATCGATTGCCGCAAATTTGGGAAATTGTTCAGCAACTTTTCTCAACCAAGGTGCCTATGCCAAGCAATCATGATGTGCTTCCCCTTGGGTTTGAGCACGAGCAGCGCCCGCTGTTAGCGCTCCCGGCCGGTTAGGGCGCGAGAAGTCCCAATAACACCTTACTTATCCATGTTCACGCGCGCGGGGCGGTTCCAGCTTTTTGTCCGCTTGTTGGCCACGTGCGCGGGGTTGTTCAGCGGCGGCATTCGTGCCAATCCCCTCGAAAGCCTCTGGGGCGTGGGCGCGCGCGCCAAGGCGTTGGGGGGCACCGGCAGCGTGCTCGCGCAGGACTATTCGGCTGTTTACGCCAATCCGGCGGGGCTGTCGTGGTGTGGCGGCAATCGTGTGACCCTGGGTTATCACCACCTAGCCAGCCATTTAGACGTTCACACGGATCAGAAATTGAAAGAAGAACCGCTGCAGTTCGGTCGCTATGACCGCCTGCATGTGGGTTTGTGTTTTCCGTTGCCGTTGCGGTTGTCGCTAGGGGTTTTGTTTGAGAGTGGTTTTCTGGAGCCGGCACAGATGCGTGTACAGTCCCAGAACCCCCAACCGCAGTTCGTGCTCTACGGCACGCTGATGAAGCAGCCGTCTATCTTGGGTGGGCTATCGGTGCGCATTATACGCGGGCTTTCCGCCGGAATTGGGGTAGGCAGCACCGTGAGTAGTCGAATCGACACGAACATCGTCATAAAGGGTTTGGAGATGGGCGTGGACGTGCAGGGCGATCTGCTGCCGTCGCTGCTGTGGATCGCCGGCGTGCGCTACGAGCCGATTGAGGGTTGGCGGCTGGCGTTGATCTATCGTCACCCGACGTTTAGCCGGTTCACAACGAATATGAAGCCGGAGATCATTTTGGGGTCGTTTAGCACGGGGGATATGGTCCGCGCTACTTCCGACATCAGGCTCAGCTACGCGCCCATGCAGGTGGCGATCGGTGCCTTGTTGTCACCGCTTAAGGTTTTGCGCTTGGCGTTGGAATTGACATGGATGCGGTGGTCGGATTATCAAAGTCCTTTTCCCGAGAGCAAGACGTCCCTGGAGTTTATCAAGGATAGTTTCGATGTCTTGCCGTTTCGCGACACGTTTGTCCCGCGAGTCGGTCTAGAGTACACCTGGCGCGAGTTGCTGTCTTTTCGGGGTGGGTATCATTACCATCAGGCTATTATTCCGCCTCCAAACGCAGACACGGGAGACACGAATGTGCTAGACGGCAATACGCATTTCTTTACGTTCGGCGGCGGCTACCAGCTTCTGCGCCTCAAAAGGGCGCAAATTGGGCTTGATGTGTTTGGTGTTGTAGGAACCATGTCGCCCGCGGCCGTTGACAAGCCCGGCCGCGCCGAGCCAAATCGCTACGACTTTGGGGGGATTGTGTGGGACACAGGCATCTCCGTTGACGTGAAATACTGACACGGATTTAGGGATTGATCGGATTGCAGGATGTCGGAGAGTAGAGGTGAATGGGGAAAGTCGAACGCTTCGTCCTAAATCTGTCCGACAATCCGATCAATCCCTAAATCCGTGGTATGGAGCATCTGGCTGGGGAACTAGGATTCGAACCTAGACCGGCGGAACCAGAATCCGCTGTCCTGCCATTAGACGATTCCCCAGTAATCTCGTCGCACCACTACACCGCCGTGGAGTAACACGCGGTCGTCTTGTTTGTCAAGCAGGTTGCTCGGGGGAGAGGAGATGCTTTGCCTACGCGCTCTTTAGGTAAAGCATCTCCCGATTTATATAAACGCGTCGATGAGAATATATTCTCAACCGTAACACTGCCGATCAAGCGGATTCTCACGAGTTCCAAGCTAGCTTGGAGAACAAGTAACAAAGCGAACGCGCTGCCTTGCACTTGCTTGTGAAAACCACCTGAGCAAGCTGGAGCGGGAAATGGGATTTGAACCCACGACTTCAACCTTGGCAAGGTTGCACTCTACCGCTGAGTTATTCCCGCCCATTCAAGGCATAGCGTATAACTCAGTTTTAATTTTTGTCAAGACAACCGAACGCGCTGTTAGCGCAAAGCTGTAATGTCCCCCTTTGTTGTTTCTGTAAGAGGCAGAAACAGGAGGGGCTGCGCGGGGTAGCGCTTGCGCTAGCAGGCCGCGGTGCGGCATGCGTGCCCGTGCGCCAGGCATGGCGTGATCCCTGCAAAGGGACGCAACCTATGGAGGAAACAAAATAGGGAAGTGACTTGGGGGCTTGGAGCCGCAACGCTCCAGTAGGAGCGTTAGGACTCTCCGGTGGAGAGTTCGGCGGCGAGAGGGGGCACAAACTGGTTTGTGCCCTGGCCCGCAGGGAAGTCCCCTGGAGACCAGATGACGGGAACTCCTAGCCGACGGCAAGGGCTATCACCGCGAGGTGGGGTCGGCAAGGAAGCCCTAGGCAAACCTCGGCCCTTGAGGAACACGAATCGTATAAGAGGCGGCCGCACAAGGGCGAGGGAGCGGCCTATCCCAAAGCCCAATAGTCATCCGGAACGTGCGGGCGTAGATACGGCAGGCGTGGAAGGAAGGGCACACGGTTCAAGGGCGCCGGCACAGCCGGCACCCCTGCTCGGGGTCCAGGAATCCATGAAAGAGCTATAACCAAAAGTTGTGTATGGGGAGGGTGAGAGAAAGGCGGCATCCCCTGAAGGAATAACAAGTAACCTACCAGGAGGTATGCCATGGAAAGGAATAGCACAGTTGGACATGAGAAAGAAGTCACGGGGAAGGATATGTTGAACGAAGTATTACGCGCGGGC
>JBCCEG010000014.1:0-13044 GCA_039030455.1 Myxococcota bacterium
GAAGAGCACATGGAATAAATTGGGCGTCTGGGCGCTAATCGGCGTGACGGGACTAGGCCTGCTGAACGCCTGCGGCGACGGGGAAGAAAAAGACGCCACCGCGACAGCCGAACAACTTGCCGATCTAAAGGAAGGGGAAGACGTCGTTACCATTGCGGGCCTTTGGTGGGGGAACGTGAACAGGTGTAACAATAACAAGACCATAGAAGATTGCGCCGACGGCGTGGAATCGGGCGGCCTGCGATTCAAAAGCAAAAAGGACAGTTTTTGGGGAGCGGTTTTTGAGGTGTTTGCCGGTGAGGATTTGGGAAGATCCGGTTGCACCTTTAGGGGAGATGGCGAGAAGGTAAAATGTCGTGTGAGCTGCGACAGAATCAGTAATTCACTCGGACTTGGAAAATCCCTATGCGATTCCCATGCTGACGGATGCAAGTGGAATGAAAAGGAATCTAAATGCGAAAAGGACAATATTCAAGCGATTAAAAACATTTTTGGGGACATACATTCAGGAATTAAAAAAGTGCTTGGAGATAGCAATATAGCTAGTTTGGACGATCTATACCAAGCAGACTACGATTGCGGCGCTGCAGGCCTGGAATGCAAAGGAATCACCCGTGTCAGGTTTAAGAGGGGATGTACCAAAAGAGGAGAGGAGAAAAAATGTCTCTCCTCCTGTAAAAGAATTAGGAAAAAATATCTTTGCGTCATTTCTTCTGGATGCATATGGAGCAGCAAAAGTTGCGAACAAAAAAAGTAACCAACCGAGTTTTCTTACTTGTACTACCAATCACAGAAAAAAACGTTCCCTTCCTGTCATCCCTGCGAAAGCAGGGATCCAAAAAACAAGCGAGCGGCGAGTGCATTTCACTTCTCGAATTTGTAACCTCATTTATTGGAATTTGTATAATACCATTTCCAGAAAATATCTTTTCAAAATCGACAACTCCCATGCATTCGCCGTTCTCGCCTTTTGCGGATTTCCCGCCTGTGGGGGGCTTCGTAAAGGAGGCGCGATGAATCGCGTCTCTACTTTTTTGTCATCCCAACCCGCGTGCCGACCCTCTCTGTCATCCTGACAAGCGAAGTGAGAAAAACTACATTTTCCTCACCCGCAGCACCAATTGATATAGACGCCGCTTGGGTACGTGGGGTGCTTGACGATGCAACCGCGCCGTGACGGCGCGGGCCGACAGGCCTTGCGCCAACAACCCGCGAGCTTGCCGGATCAGGTCTTCCTCCGACAGCTCTTGCGCGGGCAAACCACAAGCAGCCGCCACAACCGAAGCCGCCTCCACGACAACAACGGCTTCGCCCTGTTCCCGCCACGGCGGCACAAGGGGACCGCCCAAGGCGCCGCGATGAAACGTCTCGAACCGTTTAGTGAGTTCCCGCGCCACCACCACGCGCCGCGAGCCGCACCACGCGTGCAACTCCCGCAGCAAGGCGGGCACCCGATGGGCTGCTTCGCAGATCACCAAGGCCAGCCCCGCCCGCGCGGCCCCTTCGATCACCTGGCGGCGCTTGGCGGCCACGCGAGGCAAAAACCCCAAAAAGGCAAAGCGGGCTGTGTTCAATCCCGCGCCCATCAGCGCCGCCACGGGCGCGCTGGGGCCGGGCAGCACCTGCACGGGATAGCCCGCGTCCACCACCGCTCCGACAAGACGAGCTCCCGGATCGCTGATGCATGGCGCGCCTGCCTCGCTGATGAGCCCCACGACCTCGCCCCGCGCAAGCGCTTGCAAAACATCCTGTACACGATCCGGCTCCCTGGGCGCGGGGCACGACAGCAAGCGAATTTCTCGGGTGCTCATGGTCAATGCCGCGAACAGGCGGGCGGCCGTGCGCGTGTCCTCGGCCACAAGACACGAACAGCTCCGCAAGGCCTCTTGCGCGCGAGGCGCTAGATCGCCCACGTTGCCCAGCGGCGTGGCGATCACCTTCAGTACGGCCGCCATGGATTTCTCCGGCCGCGACCGGTCTCCACCGGCATGGTGAACGCGCCCGCCACGTGACGCACGCGGGCTTGATCGCCGTAACCCACAATGGAAATAACATCAAAGCGACACGGCGGCGCGCCGTTGGGAAAATGCTGTTGCAGGTACAGCGCGGCGGTCTGGATCAAACGCTGCTGTTTCACGTGACGCACGGTGGCCGCCGGTTTAATCAAGCGATCGGTTGCGCGACTGCGCACCTCGATGAAACAGAGTACCTCGCCCTGCCACGCCACCACGTCGATCTCGCCGCCGCGACCCCGCACATTGTGTGCCACAACGCGAAAACCGTGCTGCTCCAGCCACTCCCGCGCCCAGCGCTCGGCGCGATCTCCCTTACCCTTTGTGTTGTCGGAGCCGTTGGAGCGGGCGTGCATGGGAATGCCCTTACACGCAAACCGCCGCCACGGGCGCGAAGCTACGACGGTGGATAGAGCTGGGGCCAAGTTGTTGCAAGGCTTGACGGTGCGCGGGCGTGGGGTACCCCTTGTGGCGCTCCAAGCCATAGCCGGGGAATCGAGCCGCCAGCAGCTGCATGAGACGATCGCGAACCACCTTGGCAACGATCGACGCGGCCATGATGCACGGCCAAATAGCATCACCCCCCACAACGGCATGCTGCATCACGCCGATGGGTAAAGGCGCAAGGTGGGGACCGTCCGCCAGCGCACCTGTCAGGGGAACGGCCGCGCGCCCGCGCGCCTTGCCAAAAGCCGCGGCCATCGCCTCCAGCGATGCATGCAAAATGTTGATGCTATCGATGCGTGACGCCGATACACACGCGATTCCCACCGCCGCCGCCTGACGGCGAATAGCATGATACAGGTGCCGCCGTTGAGCCGGCGTCAGTTTTTTTGAATCATCGAGCCCGACGATCCCGTGCCGCCAAGGCAACACAACAGCGGCCGCCACAACAGGCCCGGCCAGACAACCTCGACCGACTTCGTCCAACCCGGCGATCCGGCCGCTGTTGGCCTGTACCCACGTCTCAAGCGTCTCAAGTGGCAGCGGACGATCCGCTCGGGCCGCCGCCCGCGCTTTTTGGGGCACCTTGATCCCCCTCCACCGCGGCAGCGGCAACAACGTGATCCACCGCGCCGGGTGACGAAGCACGAGCAGAGCCGCCTACCGAAGCGTTTTTGCCCCAAGTCACCCGCTGGCGAATGCGAGCTTTTTTGCCGCGCAGCGCCCGCAGGTAGTATAACTTTGCCCTGCGCACATGGCCCTGGGCCACTACTTCAATGCGCTCAATCCGCGGACTACTCAACGGAAAGATTCGCTCCACGCCTTGCGCGAAACTGATTTTGCGTACAGTGATCGCTGATCGATTCCCGCCCCGCCGATAAGCAATACACACCCCTTCAAATACCTGAACGCGCTCTTTATCGCCCTCTTTGATTCGAAAGTGCACCCGCACGGTATCGCCGACGCGGAACGAAGGATTATCGCTGCGTACTTCCTTGTTTTCAATGGACTGTAATGGATTTTGCATGATTTCACCCCAGTTCACTACCCTTGCGGCCTAGTATACTCTGCCTACCATGCCTCGCAAGCTCCCGTGCGATATTTTTCTTAAAACCCCAACGCTAGCGGTAGATTTCCCTACGGTGACCAACCCGCGCCACGAGGATCAGCAGCCTGTGCCGATCCACGCGAAACACAACGCGGTAGTCACCGACCCGCAGACGGTACAAACAGGGGGAATTGGCAAGCTTGCGCCATTTAGGGGAAGGCCCTTGCTCCAGGCTGTCGATGCCCGCACACAGCCTGACGCGGCTTGCGCGCGGCAGTTTACCAAGCTGCTTGAGCGCGCGAGGGCTCAGCTGAACCGCGTAACGCACTTACGACGCTAGCAGCTGGGCCTTTGCCTGCTCCCAGGGAATAGGTTGTGGGCCTTTTTCGCGCATTTCGCGCAAGGCCTGCTCGGCCGAGGCGATATCAATGCGATCTTCCAGCTGTTCGAGCGCCTGGACGTCTTCGGCTGGAACCAGGTACATCACCGGCTTGCCGGCTTGCTCAATGGGAATACGCTCCTTGCCTTGGCAAACACGTTTTAGTAGATCGGCAACCATGCCGCCGCGCTGCTTGGTATCGCCGCCCACTCCCGCGGTTTCGCCGCTGTGTAGTTTTTGCGGTCCCATCGTTTTTCTCCCCTAATTTTCTCTCTAAGTGTAACACACAATCCACACCTGGCTATTCCCGTTTTCCAAGGGTTTTTCTCGGAAAGTGCGCGCGAGGTTGCGCGGTGACAAGCCCTCTTTCCCTTTTCAAGGCACTCGACGAAACAGCAACACCGCGTTAGCTCCCCCAAAACCAAATGAATTCGACATCGCTGTTTCGATTGCACACGCCCGCGCCTCGTTGGGGATGTAGTCCAAATCACATTCGGGGTCGGGCGTGTGATAGTTGATCGTGGGCGGCAACTCACTCTGCCGTAATGCCTGGATCGAAAACACTGCCTCTACCCCACCGGCGGCTCCCAGCAAGTGCCCTGTCATTGACTTGGTGGAGCTCAGCTGGAGCTTGCGGGCACACGCGCCAAATACCGCGTGGATCGCTTGCGTCTCACTGGTGTCGTTGTATGGCGTCGAAGTCCCGTGCGCGTTCATGTAATCCACGTCCTCGGGAGACATTTGGGCCATGGCCAAGGCGCCGCGCATGGCCCGCTGCGCCCCTTCGCCCCGCGGCGCCGGCGCCGTGATGTGGTGGGCATCGCTACTAAAACCGTAGCCGACCAACTCGGCCAAAATATCCGCCCCCCGGCGCTTGGCGTGCTCATATTCTTCCAACACCAACAGCCCCGCGCCCTCACCCATGACAAATCCGTCCCGCTCCCGGTCAAACGGTTGGCTAGCCCGCGCGGGCGACTCATTTTTGCTGGCACAAAGCGCGCGCATCGAGTGAAACCCAGCCACGGCCAAGGGATGCATCACGCTCTCGGCCCCCCCGGCCAGCATGACATCCGCCTCGCCGTGCTGAATATGCATCAACGCTTCCCCAATGGCGTGCGTGCCCGAAGCGCACGCGGATGCCACCGACCAGTTGGCGCCCCGCAGATTGTGACGCATGGAAAGGTGACCCGGGGCCAGGTTGGCAATCATGCCCGGCACCAAAAACGGCGAGACGCGATCAGGACCCTGCTCAAGCAGCACTTCGTGCGTCTTGAGCAACAAATCCATCCCCAGCAACCCCACTCCCACCACCGTGCCCGCGCGGTTGCCCGCTTCATCCGTCAACCGCTGGGGAAATCCGGCTTGATCCCATGCCTGCTGCGAGGCGGCGAGCGCCAGTTGAATAAACCGATCCATGCGACGGATGTCCTTGGCGGGCTGTACCCACTCCTCGGGGCGAAAATCCTTGACCTCGCCACCCACGGTGACCGCCAACTGCTTGCCTTGCCACCGCCCGTCGCGCCAGCGCGGCACCGTATCGATGCCGCTTTTGCCCTGAACCAAGGCACTCCACGCTTGTGGCACGGAGTTGCCCACCGGACAGACCAACCCCATTCCCGTGACAACCGTGCGCCTCATGAAACACCCCGGCCCTTCCACATCACCACGAGCAGCTACTCCCACAGATTACAAGATTTGACGGATTGTTGAATGTCGCACAGTGGATTCCTGCTTTCGCAGGAATGACAAAGTGGAAAAACCCCATGCTTCGTCCCAACCATTCATCCAACAATCCGTGCCAATCCTGTAATCCGTGGTAGAGGTTTACGCTTGTTGTGCCGGAGTCCGATGTGCCTCAACGTAAGAGATAGCCTCACGCACGGTGCTAATCCCCTGAGCTTCTTCATCGGGAATCTGAATCTTGAATTCTTTCTCCAATGCCATCACCGTCTCCACCACATCCAATGAATCCATCCCCAAGTCATCCACGAACTTGGCCTCCGGTTCAATTTCATCAACGGCCTTGCCCAACTGATCCGCGACGATGCTTCTGACTTTCTCTTCTACATGCTGTGCCATCGGTAAAACACCTCCTCCATGCACATGGCGCTGTAGAAGCAAACCTCTACAACGCTTGTTAAACTCATCCGCTAAGCGCGATGCAACCCCCCGTTCACCGCCAACGTATGGCCGGTGATGTAAGACGCCTCTTCACCGGCCAAAAACGCAACTGCTTGGGCTACATCTTCCGCCCGCCCCATGCGCCCGAGAGGAACCCGCGCCAAAATCCGCTGCTTGGCCTCTTGGGGCAAGGCAGCTGTCATGTCCGTGTCGATATACCCCGGTGTTACCGCATTGACCGTGATGCCGCGTGGCGCCAGTTCCAGCGCCAATGACTTGGTCAGTCCTAGCAAACCCGCTTTAGCGGCGGCGTACGCTGTTTGGCCGCCATTCCCCATTTCAGCCACGACGCTGGAAATGTTGATAATACGCCCCCATCGGCGCTTCATCATGCCCGACACGCAGGCTTGGGCACAAAAAAAAGCACCACTGAGATTCACCTGTAACACGCGCTGCCAATCGCTTTCGCTAACACGAACACACAGCCCGTCAATCACAATTCCCGCGTTGTTAACCAAAATATCTACCCTGCCCCAGTGCTGCTCCAAACTCCGAATACCTTCATCTACTTCTTTTTTACAGCCAACGTCAAAGGAGAGAACATGCGCCTCGCCTCCATCATCCTGAATCCGGCGTGCCGCCTGCCGGGCTTGCTCCCGATGGCGAACACAACTCAAGGCAACACGAGCCCCTGCCTTGGCTAGCGCCCGCGCACAGGCGCGGCCAATCCCTCTGCTCGCTCCCGTCACCAAAGCTACTTTCCCTACCAGCGACGCCATACCCTCCCCTTATAAAATGGGGTCTAACCATTTGGCAAGACTGGTGCGCCCGGCACGATTCGAACGTGCGACCCCCAGATTCGTAGTCTGATGCTCTATCCAGCTAAGCTACGGGCGCCCATCACTGCCAACTCATTGTCCATGCCTCTCTCGCTTTGTCAACGGCGTCAAAAAGTCAAACATTCTTTCCTTTTGTCGCGAAAACGTTAAACAGGCTTGACTTTTTGTCTGCTATAGTCAAGAACTGTTGACTTACCGTTTCCTTTAGATAACAATACTTGACTATGGGAACGCAAAATGCCAAAGCCCGCGTCACGGGAACATACGAACGCATTAGCATCGCCGGAGGAACCGCGCGGGCCTTTACCCCGCATCCGCTGCCGCCTGCTAATCCTCCGCTAAACCCAGACCGACGGCTGCTGCACCTCCTGCACGAGTCCGAGCGGAAACTGGCCCGACTCGATCTAGCCGGAGAACTGGTTCCCTCCATCGACTGGTTCATTTACAGTTTCATTCGCAAGGAAGTTGTCGTCTCATCCCAAATCGAGGGGACGCAGGCCACGTTGCGGGATTTGCTGACTCTGGAGGCCGATCGGCAACGCCAAGAAAAAGGCGTCGGACCCGATTTGCAGGAGATTTGCAGCGCGCTTAACGCTCTAACCTATGCCCGAGACCGTTTGCGAGACGCAAAAGCCCCTCCTTTATGCGTGCGCTTGTGCAACCAGATCCACAAACGCCTCATGCAAGGCGTTCGCGGAGCCGATAAGGCCCCCGGATGCATCCGGCGCGGACAAAACTGGATCGGCGGCGATCACCCAAGTCGCGCTCACTTTGTCCCGCCGCCGCCCCATCGGCTCGCCGACGCACTAACCGCGCTGGAGAACTATATCCACACCCAAGACAACCTCGCGCCGCTGATTCGCATTGGCCTGATTCACGCGCAATTTGAAACCATCCACCCGTATCTGGACGGCAACGGTCGTATGGGCCGCCTGCTGATCTTGCTGCTGCTAGAGCAAACAGGGCTGTTGTCTCAGCCCCTGTTACCACTCAGCCTATTCTTCAAACAACACCGGCAAGAGTACTACCAACGCCTCGGCGCCGTGCGCACGCATGGGGACTGGGAGGGTTGGGTGGAATTTTTCCTGCGCGGTGTCGCCCACACGGCCCGGGGAGCGATTGCAAGCGCGCAAGAACTGTTTGCCCTGGTCGGCGCGGACAGAAACAAATTTCTGTCCTCCGCCTCGGCTTCGGTCACCGCGCTGCGATTGTTCGAGCAACTGCCCAAACACCCCATCGTCACGGTTCGCTATGCCATGGAGCTGCTTACCACCACCAAGCCCACCGCGATCAAGGCCATAGGCGCCCTGGTGGATTTTGGTATTCTTACTGAAACCAGCGGGCGCAAACGCGATCGCACATTCGGCTACACACGCTATCTAGCCAAGCTTTGCGCCGGCACGGAGCTTGACACTCCGCAAGCCTCGTACTCAATATCATCGACGCTGCCCGCGGGTAAGAAGTAACCGAAGCTTGCGGTAAATCTCTCGCCGATGCCCTACCTGGATCACGAGGATCGTCAACTTGCCGCGATCCCTCGAAAACGCAATCCGATACTCGCCCACGCGCAAGCGGTAGAGATTGGCATAGCCCGCTAGCTTGCGGCAGTCGGACGAAAGCCCGACCGTGAGCCGTTCGATGCCGTTTTTCACCCGTGCGCGCGCGACCTTGGAGAGCTTGCGCAAGTCCCGCGCCGCCCGAGGATCCACCTGAACGGTATAACGCACGGGCGTCTAAAGCTGCTTTTTGACTTCGTCCCAGGGGATGGGTGTTTGCCGACCCGCTTGGATGTCTTGCAGAAGGCGCTCGCACTCCATGCCGTCTAGTTGATCTTCTAGGTATTCGAGCGCCTGAACGTCTTCGGGGGGCACCATGTAGGCAACAGCCTTGCCACGCCGCGTGACGGGCACGCGCTGCTTGCGCGCACCGGCTTGTCTAACCATGTGGTTCAAGTCCGGCCCGCCAAGCGAACCGGCGAAACCGCCCCCTGATTCCCTTGCCAGCATTGGTTGCGTTGCCATGGCTGTTCTCTCCTACATAATTCCCTTACCTACCTAACAATATAGCACACAGCCCCTGTTTGTCACAAGATGCCGCTAACCACTTTACCGCCGCCGCATAAAAAATGGCTCGTATTTGGCGGGGACTCCCCTCATCATGTCCGTGATACCCCGCCCCGTGATAGTAGCGCCGCTCATGCCGTCCACCATGTGTCGCCCCCGCTTGGCAAAGTCGGCGTGATCCCTAGCCTTGCCCTTAACCACCTCAATTCCCACAAGCCGCGCGCCGTGATAAAGCAGTTTGCCCACGAAATGATCTTGGAACCACGACTGGCTGATCTCGCCACCTAGTCCCGGTGTTTCATCGTGCTCGTAAAACGCCACGCCAACGACCTCGCGGCCGTCGGGCGACACGGCCAGATACCCGTGGATGGGTCCCCACAACCCCAGCCCTTCAACCGGGTAAACATACGACACGCAGGGCGGCTGTTTGCTGCCCGTAGAGACGCGATTCATCGCGTCTCTACTTTTTGGGAAGCCCCGAAGACTGGAATCCACTCCCTCCGACACATCCGAATCGGCGGGAAGGATGCAATACAGAGGCAGCAGCGGACTGTCTTTCGGAAGATCGTCGGGCACCCGGTCAGGAATGGTGACGCCTCGGCGATCAACCACAAAGGGACGCACGCGAGAGGCAAACACGTGTTCAACTTGCGGTTCCGTTTCAGCCTTCAAGCGCGCGGCGAGCAAAATATTTTTTTGCCGATCGAGTTGACGGCTTTGCTCTTGCCGATCGCGTAGCAACAGATAAGTGATCGATAGCACGGTGCTGCAGCACACACAAACAGCCAACGCAAAGAGCAACGTATAGCGACTAGTACGCATGGGCGGCCCTCCGACGCAACCGCGCCTCGACGACGTAGTGATCGATGAGGGGCGCGAACACGTTCATGAACAAAATGGCCAACATCATCCCCTCGGGGTACGCGGGGTTAACCAAACGAATCAGCACGCACAAGCTGCCGATGCAACAGCCATAGATAAAACGCGAAGTGGGGTGAAACGGGCTAGACACCGGATCGGTGGCCATGAACACCGCGCCAAAGGCAAATCCGCCCATCACCAAGTGTTCAAGCGGTGTCAAGCCAAACGCAACAGGCGCCTCGGCGCCGCTAAACGGATAAAACAGCGCTGAAGTCACCACGCAACCGATCACGCAGCCCAACATGGTGCGCGCCGAACCGATCCCCGTGATGATGAGCACCGCCGCGCCCAACAGACACATGGCCGTCGAGGTTTCCCCGATGGAACCGGGGACAAAGCCCCAAAAGCAGTCCCACCATGGATAGGTGCCGCGCAACGCCGCCAAGACGTCGCCTCCCCCGGGGGCGGACTCATTGACAAGCGCTAGGGCGGTGGGTCCGCTATAGCCGTCAGGTGCAGCGCCGCCGCCACCGCTGATGAACCGCTCGATGAGTTCACGGGGAATGGTGGTCCACTTCGCGGGTGTTAAGCCGCCGTCGGGGGCCGCGCGCACCGGCGAGGCGATCCACACTTCGCCAGACATGTGCGCCGGATAAGCGAAAAACACGAACGCGCGCGCTAGCAGCGCGGGATTAAGCATGTTCATGCCCGTGCCGCCGAACACCTCCTTGCCGATGACAACGCCAAAGACAATACCTAGCGCGAACATCCACCAGGGAATGGTGGCGGGACACACCAACGGATAGAGCAAACCAGTGACCAAAAATCCTTCGGCGACTTCGTGGCCGCGCAGCTGCGCGAACAGAATCTCGCACGCGCCCCCCACGGCATAACTGAGAAGCACCAGCGGCAGCACGTGCAGTGCTCCCTCAAGCATCGCTTGCCACAAGGTAAACCCCTCGTGACCGACGCTCAAATAAGCGCCGCGGCCTGTGTTATAGATGCCGAACAACAGGCAAGGCAGCAGGGCGATCACCACCAGCACCATGGTGCGTTTCAGATCCACGGCATCGCGGACGTGCGGTGCGCCGGTAGTCAGAACAGCCGGCTTGCGAACAAAATTATCAATGGCCGACAGCAGCGCCCGTTGGCTGCCCCAAAAACCCTGCCCCTCATGGGCTTTTTGCAACAGCCGATCCCACCCCCTACGGGGGCTTGCTTGCCACATCCTAAGCCTCTCTTAACGTTTCGCCGTCTTCGGAGGCGTGAAGCGCTTTGGACTGTGGCTGCGAGAGGCAACGGCCCCAGCAGGGGCCGTTAAGAGTCTGCGGTGCAGACTCTGGCCTGGAGCAGGGGAGGCTACTGCGTTGCCGACCTGGCCCGAAGGGCTTGAGACCGCTTTGGAAAGCGCCGTCAAGCCGGCGCACACCAAAGTTTTGCCTGACATTTCTCAACCTTCCTCACCCTTCCCTGGCAATCAACCGCTTGCCACTTGCGATGTGCCGCCCCAATTCAATTTTGGAGGGGCACACAAACGTGCATAAACCACAATCCACGCAATCTTGGATGCTGTATCGCTCCATCCGCTCGATGTCTTGCGCCAGCGCCGCCTTGAACAACAGGTTCGGCATCAACTCCGTGGGGCACACACGCAAACACGCACCGCACTGAATGCAGGCGCGTTCCTCGCCGTGGGCGCTCGCGGTAGCGCCGCGCCGCGCGGTGGGATGCAACGCCGCGCCCCAGGCTCGCGACAGCGTCAGCTTGTCCATCCCCAAACGCAAGAACGCCAGCAACGGCCGCGACCGATCCTCTACCAACCCTTGCAACGCATGGTCGGCGAATCCCAAAAAGTCATCCGTCCCCACGCCGCGCCCCGTGAGCAGCCCCCCGGCAATCAACCTTGTGCCGGGGATGGGGTTTTCCACTCCGTCATCCTCGCCCCTCGCCATTGTAGAGACGCGATTAATCGCGTCTCTACGATTCGTATCTCCGTTGCCGCCGCCCATTGCCGCCGCCCCCAGCAAATCTCGCACACACATGCCGACGCGGCCTTTCACATGCAGCTGGGTCGGCATGGCCTCGCCGCCGATCGCGTAGAGCCGATCCGTGCGCGGCCGCCCCGTGGCGAACAAGTGACCCACCTGAATCACGCCCTCCACATCCACCCCCGCGACACAGCCCGTTCTTCCCGTCGGCCACGGCCCCTCCGTGACATAGCGTTGCACCCCCACGTGGTGGGCGGGAGTACGCTCCTGCATCACACAGTGCCGAACACGGTCGGATAGATCCATTTGACCCAGCGGCAGCGGCACGCTTGGAGTGCTGAAAACATAGGTTCGCGGGACGAGGCGCGACAGAATCCGCAGGCCTAGGGCAAACCACTCGTGGCAACCGGCGAGGACCAGGGTAGGGCGCGGCGAATGCGGTTCGCCCGGCACGGCGGAAACGTACAGGGCTTGCATGCTTGCTAAATCAGAAGATTGAGGAACCGGCGCCAGTCCGTCGCCGGGAAAGCGGCGCAACACGGGCCAGAGACCGGCCGCCAGAAGCCGATTCACCACGTCACCCACGTCCAACCGCGCCGCTTGCTTGGCAGTGACAGCACCAAAATCCACGCTTTGCTCGTCCGCCGGATCTTGAGGTAGTCGAATGACAATGGCCTGCAACGCGCGCCTTTGGCCAAGCCGAATCTCCTCGACGGTTCCGCCCGCGGGCGAGGTCCACTTGACCATCGGCAACACTTTGTCGTGCAGCAGTTCCTGGCCGGCGGCAACGCTTTGACCCACCTTGACCACAATCCGCGGCTTAAGCGTGAAGCCGCGCGGGCACAGTGCCACGCAACCGGGTCTAGGCGCGTCGATCACCTCAAGGCGCGGCTCGCCCTTCAGACGAAAACAATGACCGCCTCTGATGCGTATCACCTTCATCGGACTCCCTCAAACCCGCCGCGCACAACCCTACTACCACAGATCACAGGATTTGTACGGATGATCGGATGCCGGAGAGTGGATTTCTGCCCCTGCTGGGGGGCAGGGGACGTGCGGGGGCACGCTTGCGTGAGCAGTCCGCAAGTGTGGACCGCGTCCCCCAAGCAGGGCTGTGGAAGGCACCGCGACAGCGGTAAGTCTCCGCGGTGCGGAGACTGTGCCTGGAACAGGGGAGAAGCTGTGCTTCGACCTGGGGTCCGCAGGACCGGCCTTGGCTTTTGCCCCACAAAGTTTTGCGCTCCGCGCAAATACTTTGCGGGGACCCCAAGTTCCGGCCCCGACCTGGA
>JBCCEG010000015.1:0-12947 GCA_039030455.1 Myxococcota bacterium
TGCGCGCCTCTGGTGGGTACGGGAATGGAGAGTGTTGTTGCGCGTGATTCGGGAGTTTGTTGTTTGGCTAAGCACGATGGGATTGTGGACTATGTGGATGCATCGCGCATTGTCGTGAGGGCAGAGGCGGACCGCCAGGAAAAAGACGACGTTCAGGTGGATGTTTATCAGCTTGGTAAGTACAGGCGAACTAATCAAAGCACGTGTTTTAACCAGAAGCCTCTTGTACGTGCCGGCGATCGTGTGCAACGGGGGGATGTGTTGGCGGATGGTCCTTCGACTGTGCGTGGGGAGCTGGCGCTGGGGCAAAATGTCGTGGTGGCCTTTATGCCGTGGCAGGGATACAACTTTGAGGACTCTATCCTCATTAGCGAGCGTTTGCTGAAAGAGGATTGTTACACGTCCATTCATATTGAGGAACATGAGTGTATCGCTCGTGACACCAAGCTGGGCCCGGAAGAGATCACGCCCGATATCCCCAATGTGAGCGAGGACGGGCTGCACCACCTAGACGGGGCCGGGATTGTTCGGGTGGGGGCGCATGTCAAGCCTGGCGATATTCTCGTGGGAAAGGTAACCCCGAAGGGGGAAACTCAGCTGTCGCCGGAAGAAAAGCTGCTGCGGGCTATTTTCGGCGAGAAGGCAGGCGACGTTCGCGATACAAGCTTGCGCATGCCGCCCGGGGCATCGGGGACAGTGATTCGCGCCGAGGTGTTCACGCGCAAGGGCCTGGAAAAGGATGCTCGCGCCAAGCTGAACGAGGAGCAAGAGAGGGAGCAACTGCGCGGTGATGAGCGCGATGAGGTTCGCATTATCCATATGTGGGGTCGCGAGCGTATCCATGCGTTGCTCCAAGATCGTGTGCTCGCGAAGGCGGTGACGGACGACAAGGGTAAAACGTGGGCGAAGAAAGGCCGGAAGTTGACCCTCGAATTGTTAGAAACCTTGCCATGGAGCTGTTACGAACACGTTGTGATCGCTGATAAGTCGGTTTGCGAGCAAGTGCTCGGGATCGTTAAGGCGGCGAATGTTCACGTGGAGCGGGTTCGGACTGAGTTTGCCGAGAGAGTTCGTAGGCTGTCGGAAGGAGACGAGCTTCTTGCGGGCGTGATTAAGATGGTGAAGGTGTATGTGGCGGTCAAGCGTAAGTTGCAGCCGGGAGATAAGATGGCCGGCCGTCACGGTAATAAAGGCGTGATCTCTCGTGTTTTGCCGGAAGAAGATATGCCTTATCTACCTGACGGGACACCGGTGGATATGGTTTTGAATCCTTTGGGTGTTCCTAGTCGTATGAATGTCGGACAAATTTTGGAAACGCATTTGGGGTGGGCTGCCTTGGGTCTAGGTCGCCGGCTGTCGCAACTTGTGGAAAAGGGCGGTGGTGAAGCACGGCTACGCGCCGAGTTAGGGAAAATGTTGCCGGATCAAGCCGCCGGCGTGAAGCAATTGTCCCGAGATCATCTTGGTCGGGTTTCTCAACAGCTTGCGTCGGGTGTGCCGGTGGCGACACCTGTGTTTGACGGAGCCCAAGAGCCGGAGATTGCCGACTTGTTGCAGTTGGCCGGCCGTGACGTGTCGGCTCAAACGGTTTTGTTTGACGGTCGCACGGGAGAACCTTTTGATCAGGACGTGACCGTTGGCGTGATGTACATGCTCAAGCTGCATCATTTGGTGGACGAAAAGATCCATGCTAGATCCATCGGCCCCTACTCGCTGGTGACGCAACAGCCCTTGGGAGGCAAGGCGCAATTTGGCGGTCAGCGTTTGGGCGAGATGGAAGTGTGGGCATTGGAAGCGTATGGCGCGGCACATGCGCTGCAAGAATTTCTGACAGTGAAGTCGGATGATGTTGTCGGGCGAACACGGATGTATGAAGCAATTGTCAAGGGTGAGCATGTTCTTGCGTCGGGTGTTCCTGAGTCCTTTCATGTGCTGATGAAAGAGTTGCAGAGCTTGGCGTTGGATGTGGAGCTGTTGGACGATGTGGATCCGACTTATGCATAGCCTTTTTGTCATTCCCGCGAAAGCAGAAATGACAGTAGAGGGGATTGGGAATTGATTAAAGAAAGCCCGGGTGGCAAGACAAGCGGCAGAGGAGGGATAGCGTGAAGAGCATTTTTAATTTCTTTAGCGAGCGGCAGGATCCGCTACGCTTTAATGCCATTCGAATCCAGCTGGCGGGCCCCGATAAGGTTCGCAAATGGTCCAAGGGAGAAATTAAGAAACCTGAAACAATTAATTACAGAACCTTTAAACCAGAGCCCGACGGTCTTTTTTGTGAAAAGATTTTCGGTCCGGTTAAGAATTACGAATGCCGTTGCGGCAAGTACAAACGGATGAAATATCGGGAGCTTGTCTGCGAGAAGTGCGGCGTTGAGGTCATTGAATCCAAAGTGCGTCGTGAGCGCATGGGGCATATTCAGCTTGCAACGCCCGTGGCTCATATCTGGTTTCTCAAAACAGTTCCCAGCCGTGTCGGTGTTTTGCTTGACATGACACAAAAGGATTTGGAAAAAGTCCTCTATTGCGAGGCATACACGGTGATTGATCCCGGAACAACTTCTTTGAAGCTAGGTCAATTGCTGGGGGAAGAAGAATATCAAAATTTGTTGGATGAGCATGGTGAAGACGCTTTTTTGGCGGGCATGGGCGGCGAAGCAATTCGTGAACTGCTGCGACAGGTTGAAGCAGGCCCCCAAGGAGACGGCCAAGGAATTCAACATCTAGCGGCGCGTTTACGCAAAGAGCTGACAGAGGCCTCTTCGGAGACCGTGCGCAAGAAACTCTCGCGTCGTCTTAAAGTGGTTGAAGCCTTTCGCGGCTCCATGAACAAATCAGAGTGGATGCTGTTGGAGGTCTTGCCGGTGATTCCGCCTGACTTGCGCCCTCTTGTTCCGCTTGACGGAGGACGGTTCGCTACTTCGGATTTGAACGATCTCTATCGGCGCGTGATCAATCGCAATAACCGCCTTAAGCGCTTGCAAGAGCTGAACGCCCCCGACATCATCGTTCGCAACGAAAAACGGATGTTGCAAGAAGCAGTGGATGCTTTGTTTGATAATGGTCGACGTGGCAAGGCGATCGTCGGCTCGAACAAGCGGCCGCTCAAGAGCTTGAGCGATATGCTGAAAGGGAAAACTGGTCGATTCCGTCAGAATTTGTTGGGCAAGCGTGTTGATTATTCCGGTCGGTCGGTGATTGTCGTGGGGCCTGAGTTAAAACTGCACCAGTGTGGTCTCCCCAAACGCATGGCGTTGGAGTTGTTCAAACCCTTTGTTTATAACCGTTTGGAGGAACGAGGTTATGTAACAACCATTAAGTCCGCCAAGCGGATGGTGGAGCAAGAAAATTCCGAAGTATGGGATGTGCTGGACGATGTGATTCGCGAGCACCCTGTTTTGCTCAACCGCGCGCCGACTTTGCACCGCTTGGGCATGCAGGCTTTTGAGCCCGTGTTGGTCGAGGGGAAGGCCATTCAGTTGCACCCCTTGGTGTGTGCCGCGTTTAACGCTGACTTTGACGGAGATCAAATGGCCGTGCATGTTCCTCTTTCCGTTGAGGCGCAGCTAGAAGCTCGTGTGCTGATGATGAGCACTAACAATATTCTGTCGCCCGCCTCGGGCCGACCTATCATTGTCCCTTCGCAGGATATTGTGTTGGGGTGTTATCACATGACGCGGCACCAGCCGGGCGCCCTGGGCGAAGGGATGGTTTTCGCCGACGCCGCGGAGATGCGGGCTGCTTACGATCAAGGCGCGGTAAGTTTACATGCGGCTGTTCGCTGTCGAGTACGGGACAGGCTGGAAGAGACGACAGTAGGTCGTCTTCTTTTATATGAGATCGTTCCTGAACGTGTTCCTTTTGATAAAATTAATAAAGTTATGGGCAAGAAAGAGTTGGGAGAACTTGTCGACTGTTGTTATCGTTTGTATGGGCAAAAAGAAACAGTTATTTTAGCTGATCGTTTACGTACAACCGGTTACAATCATGCGACAAGATCAGGAATATCGATCGCAATGAAGGATATGATTATTCCCGATGCAAAGGGCAAGATTATCAAGCAGTGTGACAAAGAGGTTGAGGAAATCACGAATCAGTACATCGAGGGTCTTATTACCGATGGCGAGCGTTACAACAAGGTGATTGATATTTGGTCCAAGGCCGCCGAAGAGATTTCCGTGGAAATGATGAAGGCGATCTCGGCAACGGGAACCTCTTCGCCTAGGGTGGTGAAAGCAGTCAGCAAGGGAGAGTCTTCGTTTAATCCGTTGTATGTCATGGCGGATTCGGGAGCTCGGGGGTCGACGCAGCAAATCAAGCAGCTGGCGGGAATGCGAGGTTTGATGGCAAAACCTTCCGGTGAAATTCTCGAGACGCCCATTACGTCCAACTTCCGTGAAGGCCTCACTGTTTTGCAGTACTTCATCTCCACGCACGGTGCGCGTAAGGGATTGGCGGATACGGCCTTGAAAACAGCTAACTCGGGGTATTTAACGCGTCGTTTGGTGGACGTGGCTCAAGATTCCATTATCACTGAGTATGACTGTGAGACGCTAGACGGCATTGAAGTGACGGCTTTAGTGGAAGGGAATGACATTATCGAAGGGATCGGCGAGCGTATTTTGGGCCGTGTCGCCCTAGAAGACGTCGTGGATCCGGTTAGCGGCGATGTGATCGTTCAGGCGGGTCGGGAGATCGATGAGCAGCTTGTGGCGCGTGTGGAGGACGCGGGGATTTCACGCGTTCGAATTCGTTCGGTGTTAACGTGTCAGACTCGTCGAGGTATCTGCGCCAACTGCTATGGTCGAGATCTCTCTCGCGGCCACATCGTTAACGTCGGCGAGGCCGCGGGGGTTATTGCCGCTCAGTCCATCGGCGAGCCAGGGACGCAATTGACCATGCAGACGTTTCATATTGGTGGTATTGCGTCGGGTGCGGCACAGCAGTCAAGCCACACATGCCGCGGCCGAGGGAAAGTGGTGTTTGACAATTTGCAGGTTGTTAAGCGCCGCGACGGTCAACTGGTTGCCATGAACCGCCAGGGAGCCATCAAAATTGTGGATGAAAGCGGCCGCGAACGTGAATCGTATCCCGCGACATATGGCGCAACGGTCAAGGTTGAGCAAGATGCTTGGGTGGATCCCGGAACGGTCTTGGTGGAATGGGATCCTTACTCCGTGCCTATTTTGACCGAGCTGGGGGGGAAAGTGCGTTGGAGCGATCTCGTGGAAGGCGTGACGTTGTCCGAACAGGTTGACGAGGCCACGGGGTTGTCTCATCAGGTTGTTGTCGAGGGCAAGGACCCGAATGCAAAACCGCAGATCGCCATCGTGGATGGTAAAAACAAACCTTTGTCTTTGAAGGACGGTAGGGGTGAAGCATGTTCCCTGTTGCCTGTGGGTGCCGTTGTTTTGGTCGGCGACGGGCAGGCTGTGGAGCCTGGCGATGTCTTGGCGAAGGTGAATCGGGAATTGGCTAAAACCAGAGACATTACGGGTGGTCTGCCGCGTGTGGTGGAGCTTTTTGAAGCACGTCGTCCCAAGGACCATTCGATTATCTCCGAGATCACCGGTATCGTTTCGTTTGGCAAGGATGTTAAGGGGAAGCGTTGCGTGGTCGTCACGCCCGAGGTGGGTTCGCCGCGTGAATATCTGATCCCCAAGGGAAAGCACGTGCGTGTTCGAGAAAATGACTTTGTGCGGGCGGGCGAGCCTCTGATGGACGGTTCGGTGAACCCTCATGACATCTTGCGCGTTTTGGGAGAAAAGGCCCTGGCGAAGTATTTGGTTGAAGAAGTGCAAGAGGTTTATCACTTGCAGGGCGTGAAGATCAATGACAAGCATATTGAGGTGGTTGTTCGTCAGATGCTGCGTCGTGTTTGCATCAAGGATTGTGGCGATACGTCGTTTTTGCTGGGTGAGCAGGTAGAAAAGCAGTTGTTTGAAGAAGAGAACGAAAAGGTTATCGCTCGAAACGGCCGTCCGGCGGTTGCCGAGCCGTTATTGCTGGGGATTACCAAAGCGTCCCTGTCCACACAATCCTTTATCTCGGGAGCTTCTTTTCAGGAGACAACAAAGGTCTTAACGGATGCGGCCGTGGCGAGCAAAGTCGATTATCTGCGCGGTCTCAAGGAAAATGTCATCATGGGTCGTTTGATCCCCGCGGGAACCGGATTGCCGAATTACCAGTATCTGAACGTTCAGGTGGAAGAAGGAGGCGTCTATGGACAAACAAGCTTTATGGAAAACATTCCCGTGGAATTGTTTGAGGGAGCGGGTGCTTAACCACGGATGGCGGGATTTGACCACGGATGGCAGGAAAAACGAAAATGGATTTCGGGAAGTATAGGGAAAACTTTGGATTGCGGCGGCTCGACGCCGCTTTGCTTTTTCCAAGCTTGCGATGTCGAGCCATCGCAAGCGAAAGCGGTCTCAAGCGACCGCAGTCCAAAGCGCTTCGCGCCTCCTTGGGGAAATAGAGGGTTATGTTGTGATGGATAAAGAAAGTTCTGTGGATACGAGCGTCTCTCAACCACTGTCGGATCAAAAGTTGTCTTTCGCGCAGCTGCTTGAACAACGTTACACGGCGGACAATGTCCAAGAGGGCCGTATTGTTAAGGCGCATGTTCTAAGCGTGGGCAAGGATTTTGTTCTCGTGGATGTGGGCTATAAGTCCGAGGGTCTTATTCCAGTCGGTCAATTTGCTGGTTTGCCGGGACAGTTGCGCGTGAAGCAGGGGGACTCGATCGAAGTGCTGATCGAGGCTCGAGAGGATGAGTCGGGTCACATTGTTTTGAGCAAGGAGAAAGCAGATCATCTGAAGGTGTGGGATGAGCTTGCGCATGCTCATGAGCAAGGAGAAGCGGTTGAGGGAACCGTCAAGTGCCGCGTGCGGGGGGGGCTGCAAGTGGACGTCGGTGTCAAGGCGTTTTTGCCAGGCAGTCAACTGGAGCTTCGTCCCGTGCGCAATCTCGATGAATTTGTTGGGAAGAAGCTGGCTTTTCGTATCATCAAGTTCAATCGTAAACGCGGCAATGTGGTTTTGAGCAGGCGCGTTTTGCTGGAAAAGGATCGCGAAGAAAGGAAGCGGCAAACACTCCAATTGCTGAAAGAGGGAGCCGTACTTGACGGAGTGATTAAAAATTTGACGGAATATGGTGCGTTTGTCGACCTAGGCGGCATTGATGGTTTGTTGCATGTCGTTGATATGAGCTGGGGTCGTGTGCAAAATCCGGCCGACGCTTTTGAGGTAGGGCAAGAAGTCAAAGTGAAGGTTCTGCGTTACGATCCGGAGCAGGAAAAAGTCTCGCTTGGGATCAAGCAGATTGAGGGAGATCCATGGAGTGGCGCGCAAGAGAATTTCCCCATCGGAAAACGCGTGACAGGGAAAGTTGTATCACTCACGGATTACGGCGCTTTCATTGAGCTGGATCCCGGTATTGAGGGATTGATCCATGTGTCGGAGATGTCGTGGGTGAAACGGGTACGCCATCCCTCGCAGGTCGTGCAGATTGGTGATACCGTCGAGGCGGTTGTGCTTGATATTGATACGGAACATCGTCGTATTTCTCTGGGGATGAAACAAGCAGCCCCCAATCCTTGGGAATTGCTGCAAGAGAAATATCCGGTGGGAACAATCATTCAAGGGCAGGTACGCAGCATGAAGGACTTTGGTCTTTTCATCGGCATTGACAAGGGAATCGATGGTTTGGTGCATGTGAGCGATCTTTCTTGGACACAACGAGTCAAGCATCCGTCGGAGCTTTTTTCCGAAGGGGAAGAGGTGAAGGCGGTCGTGCTCAATATTGACGCGGAGAACGAGCGCTTTTCCTTGGGCATTAAACAGCTGCATGAAGATCCTTGGGCCCGCATTCCCCAAGACTATCCCCGCGGAACAACCGTTAAGGGAAAGGTAACGAAAGTCGTGGATTTTGGTGCGTTTATTGAGGTTGAGCCGGGGATTGACGGCCTCTGTCATGTCTCGGAGTTCACTGAAGAACGGGTTGAGGATCCGCGCGCCGTCGTTAAGGTTGAGGATGAAGTTGAAGTCATGGTGATTGATGTGGATCCCAAGGAACGGCGCATTAGCTTGTCGGTCAAAGCGGCTCGCAAGGCCAAGGACGGCGAGGATTATCGTGCGTACCTAGCCAAATCCAACCAACCTGAGTCTGATGAAAGCCGATCGGTGAGCACTCTGGGTGATGCTCTAAAGAGTAAGCTCTCTTCGCGAAAGGGAGCATCTGCCGCCTCGGATAAGCAGTCGAGTGGCTCAGACGAATCCGCCTGATTCGCGGGGGTGCGTGGTACGCGCCAACACCACCGCCCTACGCCTTTTCTGGTAAAATAGGACCAGGATTCACGGGATTAGTCGGAGGGGAAGGAGGCAACGCGATGCGGCAACGGCAACTGATCCGGTTCGACTGGGCCATCAAGAATATCTTGCGGGACAAGGCGAACTTCGGCGTGCTAGAGGGCTTTTTGTCCGAGCTCACCGGCATGGACATCAAGATCCTGCAGATTCTGGAAAGCGAGAGCAATCAGAACTCCAAGGAAGACAAGTACAACCGCGTGGACATCATGGTGGCCACCCAAACCGGCGAGCGTATTATCGTGGAGATTCAATGCAACAAGCAGCTGGACTATCTCAGCCGCATTCTCTATGGGGCGTGCAAGGCCGTCACCGAAACCATCGGCAAGGGGCACGAGTATAAAAACATTAAAAAAGTCATTTCCGTCACCATCGCCTACTTCGACATCGGTCAAGGAAATGATTATGTGTACCACGGCACCGCCCGTTTCGAAGGCATGCACACCCGCCAGATCTTGCGGCTTTCCCCCGAGGAACAGACCCTTTACCAAAAAGAAACCATCGCCGACATCTATCCCCAGTACTACCTCATTCGGGTCAACGAGTTTGACCAGGAGACACGGGACAATTTGGACGAGTGGATTTACTTTTTGAAAAACGAAGAGCTGCCCGAAAACTACAAGGCCAGGGGGCTCAAAGAAGCCGCCGAAAAGCTTAACGTGCTCAAACTCTCCGGCGAGGAGCGGCTTGCCTATAACCGCTATCTAGAGGGCTTGATGGACCAGGCTAGTTTTTATCGGTCCACCTTCGGCGACGGCCGCAGGCAAGGCCGCGAGGAAGGTTTGGCCGAGGGCGAGGAGAAAGGTATTGAGAAAGGCCGCGAGGAAGGCGAGAAACACAAAGCCGTGGAAATTGCTCGCAAAATGCGCTTGTCGGGCCTGGATGTGGAGACGATCGCCCAAATGACGGGTTTACATCGTGAAGAGATTGAGTCTTTGAAGCGGTGAGTGGAATCCTCATTAGACAGTGATAACCGACAAGCAAGGCGGGCTGAACAACGATCAGAGCGCCGAAGCGAGCACGCTCACCGGTCGCACGCTGAGTTTCTCGTTTTTTACAGCCATCTCGCGCGTGTTTGGCCTGTTGCGTGACGTGGTGCTTTTTCATGCATTTGGCGCTAGTGGGGTGATGGATGCGTTTTTGATTGCGTTCACCATTCCCAACGTGATGCGTCGATTGGTTGCCGAGGGGGCATTCGCGGTGGCGTTTGTTCCCGTGTATACCCAAGTGAGGCAGCAACAGAGCGAGCAAGCGGCCAAGCGCTTTTTCGCCGAGGCGTGGGGGGCCCTTGTGCTGGTGTTGCCGGGGTTGGTTGCTTTGGGCGTGATCTATGCAAAACCGTTAGTCTATGCGTTCGCGAGCGGCTTTGCCCGAGATCCCGCTAAGCTTGAGTTGGCCGTGGTACTCACTCGCTGGTTGTTTCCTTATCTCTTTTTTGTCAGTGTCCTGGCTCTGTTCATGGGCGTGCTGAATTGTCACGGCCACTTTGGGGCTCCCGCCGCGGCTCCCATTTTGTTGAACAGCTGCATGATAGGAGCCGCTCTCGCCGGCAAAACCATTCACGCCGTCGCGGCGGGCGTGTTGGTCGCGGGGCTGTTGCAGGTGCTGTTGCAGTTGCCTTTTTTGGCGAGGCAACGCGTGCTTGTTTTCCCGTCGCGGCCGCGCTGGTCAGGCAACATGCGCCGGTTGGTCCGCATGATGGTGCCGGCGCTATTTGGCATCGTCACATACCAGCTCAATATTATTGTATTGCGCCAGCTTGCCAGCACGCTGCCGGATGGCTCCGTGAGTTACTACTACATTGCCGATCGACTCATGCAGTTGGCTTTGGGCACGTTTGCCGTGGCGGTAGCAACCGCCAGTCTCCCCACCATGAGCGCTCACCGATCCCGTGGGCAAGACGGCGGCTTGTTGCAAACGTGGTTGTCCGCTTGTCGCCTGACTCACTTTGTCACGGTGCCGGCCGCGTGCGCGTTAGCGGTGCTTGCCGTTCCCATTGTGGCCGTGCTCTACGGCCATGGGTCGTTTGTCGAGCAGGATGTGCGGGCGGCCTCGGCCGCGGTTGTCGTTTTTGCTCCCGGTTTGGTCGCGGCCGGTCTGGTTCGGGTGACAGTGCAAGCTTTTTACGCATGCCAGGATATGCGCACGCCGGTGCTGGTCAGTGCCGTGGGGGTTTTGATCAACGGCTTGCTGGGTTGGGGCCTGCTGGGGTATGGCGTGGTGGGTCTGGGCGGTGCCCTGACTCTTTCCACGTGGCTGCAGGCGGGGGTACTGATCGGTTTGCTGCATGTTCGCATGAGGGGGGGGATGAGTGCGTGGGTCGGTGTTTTGGCCCTGCTGCGTCCGCTGGGGCCCGCCGCCGCAGCGATTGCGGCCGCCTGGCTAGTAGCGTGGCGGGGGCAGTGGGAGCTGGGGACCACGTTGTGGAATGTGTTGGTGTTGGGCATCACTGTTTTGGTCGGTGTTTGTGCTCATCTAGCCATCAGCGCGGCGGTCGGGTTGCCCGAGGTGGGCTGGGTGTTGACGGCGATACGCCGCATCATAGCGGGTGTCCGTGGTCGATGTAGAGAGAGCGTGGTATAATAACAACGGGAGTAAGGACAATGATCAGAATTCAAGTCAGTGGACTGGTGAGTGGTTTGCCCAGAGCAATACAGGCTTGTTTATCTCGCTGTGAACCTGTATGTCTCGTTGGAGATGCGGGGGAGGAACTCGTGCTCCTTTCCAAGAAAGAATATGAGGCACACCAGGAGACGTTGTACGTTCTGTCGAATGAGCATTTGCGGCAACAGATTCGTACTGCCCTGTCTCACCCAGAGCGTCGTAGGGTCATGAGTGATGAAGAGGCCGAGAACGCTGGTTTTTGAGAGTGATTCTTGGGCTGAGTGGCAGACGCTGCAACGGCAATCCCCCAAGCTTGCCCAAAAGGCGGTGTTGATCATCAAAGAGATGCGCAGGGAAGATCCAAGTGTGGGAATAGGCCGACCAGAGCCCTTACGTTATCAACTGTCCGGTTTGTGGTCTAGGCGTTTGTCTAGCAAGGACAGAATTATCTACTCTTTTGACGAAGACACCCTAACAATCTGGGCGATAGGCGGCCACTATCGCGATAAGTGATACCAATCCGCGAAAATAATGTTCCCTCTTTTGGCATTCCCGTGAAATTTAGGGCCCTTGCAAATACTTTGTGGGATAAAAAGCAGGAATCCGTTTTGGCGCGTTCCGTTTGGCGCCGGCTTCGTACACCGGCATTGATGTTCCTGTGTTGCGGTATGGCGGCGTGCGCGGGTGTTCCCTTGCGCCGGCCGACGCCGCTACGTGGCGTTGTGGAACAGCGCCTGTGGCAAAGCGTGCGCCGTCACCAGGAGTCTCGCCGCCAGTTGCGCGCGCGGTTGCATGTGCGGCCGGTGGGTGTCGCGGGCTGGGGTGGCGAGTCGGAGTGGGAAGTGCTGGCACGGCGGGGCGGGCGGTTGCTGTTGGCGCGGCGCTCCGTGTTGACCCAACCCGATTTGGTGGTGACCGCGGACGGACAACGGGTGTGTGTGCGCGATCCGGATGGTTGTGTTTGTCATCGTGCCCCAACCGATTCATCGCTCCAAAACGCCCACGAAAGCAAAGCCGCGCGGTGGCTACCACTAGCAATGAGTCCGGCGGAAATCTCGTCGGTGCTATTGGGCGTATTGCCGGTATTTGGCGTGGACGCGGTGAAAGAATCCGATCAAGTGGACGGATGCGAACTCGAAACGGTGACGGCGGATCGGCGCGACCGGTTGGCGCGTATTCAGTTATCTTGCCCGCGAGGTGGACATGGCACGGCGACTGTTCGACTCAGCGACGGCGCGTTGCTGCGCTATGAACGGTTTGATCGGACGGGCCGGTGGCGCATCCGCGTTCGTTATGAAGAGATCCAACAGCAAGACGGGCTGCCGCTGGCCCGTCGCGTGCGACTTTGGTCCCGCGTTCAGGGCAAACGCGTTCAGCTGATCGTTCGTTTGCGCCAAGCGATGCTCAACGGCCCCGAGGCGCCCTTGTCCGTGTTTGCTCCGACGTGTTGAGCGTTTTTTTCATGCGTCGCGTGTCAAATCATGGTAGTTTGACTTCATGCAACAATCCTCTTCCACCAAGTCCGTCACCGTTTACACCACTTCCGTGTGTCCCTACTGCAAGGCAGCCAAGCAGCTGCTGGAGCAAGAAGGCATTGCGTACGAAGAAAAAGATGTCACGGGCCAAGACGACAAACGTGCCTGGTTGTTGGAAAAGACGGGTCGGCGAACCGTGCCGCAAATCTTTTTCGGCGAGGAGTCCGTCGGTGGCTACGACGATCTGGCGGCGCTGAAACAAGCAGGGCAACTGCACCAGCGCTTGCGGTAGAACCAGGGCTGACGCATTAAAAAAGCTCTAGCGGTTCGTTTCTAGGTGTTTATCTTATGAGTAGGGCTGTGATCGGTTTTGCCGCTTGGTTTGGTTCGGCAAGGGGGCAGTCATGCGATACGCACCCGACATCGAGTGGTTTGAAGACGACGACCCGCCGTTCCAGTTTTCCTTTATGAGCTGGGCTTCAACGGCATCCCTTCCCATAA
>JBCCEG010000016.1:0-12836 GCA_039030455.1 Myxococcota bacterium
CGCCTTGTCGCGGAAACACACGTCGTAGGCCAGCGCGTTCACCAACCATGGCTGCCCTTGCGTGAGCTCGAACACGCGGTCGCACACGCCGTCGGCGAATTGTTGACCCGTCTCTTGCGTGTGTTGGGTGTAAAGCTCCTTCACATCCTCTTGCGAAAAGTCGCCCAAGCGCAGCGAGTCGGAGTTGATGTTGAAAGGGCTGCCCTCGGTGAATACCTCGTCTGCTTTCGGGCCTAACACCATGCGGTAATCCCTCAAGTGCCGCATGCCGCACAGCACCACGCTTTGGGGAAATTGCTTGGGACGCTTGATGTAACCGCCGCGCAATTGGCGCAACACGGTGATCAACGTGTCGCCCACCAGCGCGTCAATCTCGTCCATGAGCAAAACGATCGGTCGGTCGCTCTGTCGGCACCACAGCGACAGCACCGCGTTCAAGGCTTGCAGAGGGCCCGCGTCTTCCAAAATGCGTTTTCTGTTTTGGTCCACGAAGGAATCGCCAAGCTGGTCGCGGGCCTCGGCCCCCAGGTGATACAAAATTGCCTGCATGGCGGCGGCGATGTCTTGCCGCGCGGGTTGACCGACCTCCATGGACGTATACAAACATCGCAACCGGTCTTGCTGATTCACGTGTTCCGCCAACGCCCGCAGGCAAGTGGTCTTGCCCGTTTGGCGCGGCGCGTGCAGCAAGAAGTATTTTTTCCGATCGATGTGCCCCAGCACTTCGGCCAAGTCCCAGCGCGCGAGCGGATCCAGGGCGTAATGGTCAGTGGAATCGATGGGGCCGGCGGTGTTGAAAAAACGTTCCATGGGATTCAGTGTAGCAAGCAAGAAGAGGCGATGGTTACTCCACGCTCCCGCTCGTCGCCCTCACGGCATTCTTTAAAGATGCGAAGCGCTTCTCAGCCGTACCGCTCGCGCAGGACTTGCAACAGCGCTGAGAACGTCACGCCGTCACAATGCATGTGGACACGCAGCCCTCTTTGTTCAGCCGCCCGCGCCGTGACATTCCCCAAGCACGCGATGTCCACGCCCGAGAGGAGCTTCGCTCTCTCATGGGGAACGAACAGATCAAGGAAGGCGTTCACGCTAGAGGGACTAGCAAAACATACACAGTCCGCCCCAGGGTACCGCAGCACCTCGCGGAAATCCCGCTTGGGGCGACGGGGAACGGTGCGATAAGCCGTGACCACGCGCAACCCTCCCGCTCGACGCGCGAGAATCTCCGCCAGATGCGGCCTAGCTTGCAAGGCTTGCGGCAGCAACACGGAGTCATTGGGCCGGAGAGGAAGAGTTCGCCCCAAACAAGCGCCATTCGGTTCGGGCGCGATAAAGTCCACCCCGCGGCCCCATTCCTTCTTTACCGCGGCCGACGTCGCCGGACCCACGGCGGCGATCCGCACACCGTCGGGGAGAGCACACCGCGTATCCGCCAACATTCGCCCCGCCGCGACCACGGCATTGGCGCTGCTAAAAACCAGCCAATCAAACTTTCCCGCTGTCAGGCGCGACAAAGCTTCGCGCAGCGGATCCGTGTCTCGCGGCGGCGCAATGGCGATGACCGGATACAGCACCGGCCGCGCGCCCAACTTGGTTAGCCTACGTGCCCACGAACGTGCTTGATGAATCGGCCGCGTGAGCACAATGCGCTTGCCGTGCAAGCACGGTATTCCCGCGATTGTGACCCCCCTTTGTTTGTCTCCACTGCTGTTTATTTGACAGAAGCGCCCCGACGATCGCAAGATGGTGCAACGGGTGTTGCCAACCAAGGAACACTCCGCCACCCTTACAAAACAGTTCGTTTTCGCGGCGGTATCTCGCTTCCACGACTCGATACGAGGAGACACAAACCCATGACAATCCAGCCAGAGACCTGTCTTTCACACAATATGCAACCCGAACCGTTGGATCAGGCGGTGCAAGCCATCCGATCGCGCGTTCGCGCGGAGGGGGACAAACCCAACGCCACCGTGAAGCAGCAGCTGGAGGTGGTGGACGCCTTGCTGCGATTCGGCCTGGGGCGTTTTTTATTGATCCATCGCGGCATCAACGGCTATTGGACCCGCTATCTCGCTGGATCCGATCCGCGCTACGGCATCGCCGCGGGGGTGAACGACGAAGGCAAGCCGTTGTCGGAGCTGGAGCGCTGGATGTTGGGCGAGTCGCCAGGGGCGTACATCATCCAGGAACGGCAACGAGCGGCACAGGCGATCTTGCGGCAAAACATGCGTGACGGCATGGTGCTCGCCTCGGTCCCCTGTGGTGCCATGGACGATCTACTTGGATTGGATTTCTCCAGCCACCGCGACGTTCGTCTGGTGGGCATCGACGTGGATCCGGCCAGCTTGCGCCTGGCCGAGCAAAACGCGCGCGACAGAAGCATGATCGATCGGGTTGAGCTGATCGAAGCCGACGCGTGGAACATGGGCATTACCGATCGCTTTGATGTCCTGATGAGCCACGGGCTTTCGGGCTATGAGCCGGATCGGCGGCGCTTAGTGGAACTGTATAAGGAGTTCCGCAAAGCCATCAAACCCGAGGGCACATTCCTCGCCTATTTCACCACCCCGCCACCGACAGCGGACGCTAACTCTTCGTGGGACCGGACACGAATCACCGCCGAAAGCCTGCGGCGCCACGAGCTCATTTTTAAACACGTGCTGCAACCTAAATGGTGGCCCGGCCACAGCACGGAGCAAGAAGTGACCTCCCGATTACGGGCGGCCGGATTCTCTCGCATCGAGCCGCACCCCGACCAAGCCGGAATTTGCACAACGGTGATGGCGTGGAAGTGACAGAAGATTTTCAAAAAGAAAGCGCGCAGCGCTTTGGACTGCGGCGCCCCCGCGCGGCTTTGACCCCAAGGGTGGAGCCGCGGTTCCGCCCCCATCACTTTTTGTGCGCGTTGGGATTCCGGGGCATGGGATATTCCCCTGCCTTCGTGCGAAACTTCAGCCGCGTCGTCTCGGCGCTACGCGGGCCCCAAGGCGATCAAACACGCGTGCGAGTCATTGGCGAAGCCGACGACATCTGCGCCCCCTGCCCCCATCGGCGAGGGAACGGTTGCGAAAGCCAAGAACGGGTCTTGCAACTCGATCGTGCTCACGCCCGCGCGCTCGGCGTCCGGCCGGGCGACGTGCTGACATGGGGGAAAGCGCGTCGGCTCATCCGTGAACGGATCAGCCCGTCGCGCTTTGACACCATATGCACCCCCTGCCGCTGGCAGCGACTAGGGATCTGTCGCGCCGCCCTCAAGCAGCTGCGGGCCGAGTCGATGAAGCGAGCGAACGGCGCGCCCACGCCCCGTACCCCCGCGCAATCATCAACGCCAAGGCCAACTTGATGGGAAACGTAGGCAAGAAAGGCAACAAACCCGTTGTCACGGCAGCCTGTACTCCGATCAACCCACTGAGCAGGGCTACGCCGCACGCATACTGCACGGCCTGCCCCACCACGATGCCGGCCGCTTGGCCAAAGAGTTCGTATTGCCTGCCGCGACACGCCTGCGCGACCAAAGCGATGATCAACGCCTGAGGGATAAACCCGACGATATAGCCGCTCGTCGGTCCCAGCATGATCCTAGCTCCACCCGAGAACCCAGAAAAAACAGGCAACCCGACGCAACCTTCCAACACGTAAGCAATGGTGGCCGCCACCGCCACGCGCGGCGAACACACCAATCCCAAAACCATCACGGCCAACGTATGCATGGTAAAGGGCACGGGCCACAAAGGAACTTCGACTTGCGCCGACGCGGCCAAAACTAAGCTCCCCCCCAATGCCAACGCCGGTGTCTGGAACCAAGTCTGGGCATGAAAGAGCGGAAGAGCCACGGGAAGCGACACGCTACCGGAACCCGCTGTCTGTTGTTTTGTTGTTTGGCCCATGGATGTTCCTCCTGCGAAAAATGCTACTTTCTACGCAACGCGACCAACTTCTGGCGAGACAACCCCGTGGCCCCGGCAATCAGCTTGAGATCGATCCCGGCCGCAAGCAGATTGCGCGCGATTTCCATGGACCGCTCCAGCTTGCCTTTCTCCAGGCCCTTCTCCAGACCTCTTTTCAGGCCTGCCTGAGTCAAAATGTCCGCAATACTCATCGTTTCACTCCTCACCACGCCGTGCAGACGGTTATTCAATTCCTTCACAACCATTCTAACATCCTCGGCCGAACTCGTTCCACCCGAGCGCAAGGTATATTTCACCATGGCCTCGCAGAGCGCCGCGCCGCCGGGGGTACCGTAAACGCGGGTCAAGGCCGGTTCCGCCTTGGCCAAGACACCTATCTTGTCCGTTTCGTACGCTCCCTGCGTCACAATGGCGAAGGCCTGCAGCGCGGGGGAATCTTCCAGAGTCCTCGCGTCCACTTGCCGCATGTTGACAAAGTGGGCGCCGCCTAAAAGCGATGTTCGGGCTAGCTCGCGCAAGGCCGGATCCAGCCGCGCGAACACGTCCAACTCCGGCCGCCGCCACGACTTTGCGCCGGTGTAGACGACAAAGCTCAGGATGATAGGGGGAACCCGACTATGCCGCCCTGCTTCGCTTTGCAAATGATGCTTAAGAACTTCGATGCGATCGAACAGGAGGCGAAACCCCATGTTTGGATCGGGGGCGGACTGGCCCTCGATGATCACATAAAGCCAACCCAAATCGCCAAACAACTTCATGCGCAACACCACATCAGCGGCTCGCAGCGGGTGGTCGGCGGGGAAGGATTCGGAGATGACTTCCACCGTCTCCGGATCAAATTTGTCGCGGAGGCCCTCGGGCAGGTTTTTCCGCAAGAACGGTAGGTGAATCCGCGGACTCCGGAACGACACCTTGTGAATGGTGTCGTGCGGCGTGGGATTGGGCTTAGTCATGGCTAACGGGTAGCGTAACGCAACCGCGAGGCACGCACATCCAGCCTACAACCCTTGCAGCAACGCGGCCCCACCCATGGCAAGCGCTTGCTCGGCCAGCTTCTCGCCCAAATCCCGCGCGGCGCGTTCACCCGATTCAATCGAATCAGCCGGACACACACATTGTCCACGCGCATCAACCCGTTTTGTTCCATCAGCGGCAAGCACGGCGGCGATCAACGTCAAACACCCGTCGCGCCGGCGGGCGTGGGCGGCAATTGGCAATGAACAACCGCCGCCCAAACCCTGCAGCAGTGCCCGCTCGGCGGTTGTCTCTAGCCGCGTGGGGACGTGATCCAACGGCGCGAACAGCTCTAGCCATTTTTGTTCGGCCCGACACTGAATCGCCAACGCTCCCTGCGCCGGTGCCGGCGGCCACGTTGCAGGATTCAGCACATGGAAAAGAGACCGTTGCACCCACTGTTCGGTTTGAGCAACCCGCTCCGGTGGGGAGTGTGGGGTTTTCAGTAGACGGCGCAGGCCGGCCTGCGCCAAAACCAACGCGTCGTAGGGGCCGCTCGGATCGCGCAAACGCGCCAGGCGCGTATCCACATTGCCGCGCACGTCGATCACGCGCAGGTCCGGCCGCGCGTGCAACAGCAACGCCTTACGTCGAACACTGCTGGTGCCTACGCACCCCCCGCGCGGGATCGCGCTCAGAGGACCTCTTTTGTCATCTTGACGGGCGGAGTCCCCGCCAACGGCAACCAGCACATCGGCGCAATAGGCGCGAGGCAGCACGGCAACAATGGGCAAATCGTCATCCTGCTCCAGTGCCAAATCCTTGTAGCTGTGCACGGCCGCGTCAATGTCGCCCCGACGAAGTGCTTGCTCAAGCTCAAGTGTGAATAACCCTTTTTGGCCGATCTCGGGCAAGGGAACATGACGGATCCGATCGCCCGTCGTTCGCACGCTGCGCTGTGCCACACCCAACCCCGGCCGTGCTTGACGCAACCGCTCCGTGACTTCTCGCATCTGCGCCTGGGCCAAACGCGAACCTCGCGCCCCCAAAACCAACGTGGCACAAGCACCGGGCACGGCTTTCTCCTTCATGTGTTGTTGCAAACGTCGTCGCGGCCTCTTAACATTACAATCGTATTTGCAAATTTCCCCGCGACAAAAGCCATGACCCTCAAACAGCACGTCAGAAAACTGGAAAAGCTTTTGATCACCACGACAAAATTTAGCAAGGTCGGCGATTATTTCTTCGACCATCTTGCGGAAAACAGTGAGTTCACACGGCAAGGCGGCCGCGTTGAACACGACGCGATCGAAAGCATTCTGGCCGTCTTCGCCCAACGGTTGGCCGGCGCCGAAGACGCCACCGACGTGTTCCTGATCAAACCCAACATTCACGGCATGATTCACGGGTTTTGTCTGCTGGGCGACCGCAACACCGTCGTGCTGTATTTTGAAAAAAGCGATATCGGACTTTTGATCGTCTCTCCCAGCGAACCGGGGGGCAACACGGACTTTTTCCGCTTTCGAGTTTTAGGCGTGGTAAAAAAAGACGAGCACTTGCACGTGCAAACAGCACCGGGGATTCAATAGGAAGAATCATGGCACGGCAAGACAAACGCAAGTCCGACGAAAAACCGCGCGCTTCGCAAAAAGCCGCGCGCGGCGACGTTTCGGCGCGCATTGATCAATTAAAAAAAATGCTTTCCCAAAAGGAAGACAAGCAGTCGTTTAACTATTTTCTCAAACACTTTTCCAGAAATCCCAATTTCATGAAGACCGCGAAGGAGCTGTGCGATCTGCGTATCGTTCATAAAATACTGACCGAGCTCAAGAACATACTGCGAGCCCTCTCGGTCAAACAGGCGGACGAGGCGGAACAAGCCGAAACCGCCTTGATGGAATCCGCCGAAATCGGCATGATTCACGGCTGTATTTACGGGAAAACCTTCATCGCCATTCTCTTTTACCTCACACAAGAAAAAACCGGCGTTGTCGGCCTCATTTCGAATCAAATCGAAGGCATTCCCACCGTGAGATTTTCCATGGACGTCTCGCTGGAGGCAAAAAGAAAAGCAGGGTTTGGCAAGCGGGTGGCTCGGCTGAAAGAAATGGCGCTAAATGCCGATGACTCCAAAAGTGCTCTGGCGACAATGAAGTACTTTAACTCCAGCCTCGTCCGCAAAAAAGATTTCATCTATTACGCCAAACCGCTGCAAGACACCGACATCGCTCGCGGCATCTTGACAAACCTGGCCGATATTCTGGGAGAAACGTCGGATAGTTTGTTTCGTCGCGAAAGAAACCCTCAATTCCTCGGTGGGCGGCTGCCCGAGTTCGCGTTGTCGCTCATTTTTCTTGGCACCGACGACTTCCGGGCGAATATCTTTTACCTGGAAGAGAGCGGCTTCGGCTTTATCGACGTCTCGATGAAAACCAACGAATACCGCATCGTCAAATTCTACGTGTCGGAGTCGGGAAAGGCGATCAACGCACCCTGCGCCCCCGGAGTCCAATGAAAGCCGCCTCGCGCACAGTCGTACAAATCGCGCTATGGTTGAGTCTCGGTGGTTGCCAAAATCCCTGTGAAGAACTGGCGAAAAAATACTGTGACTGCGCCGCATCGCGCGCGGATCGCGATGCATGCCACACAAACATGGCGGTCCGAAAGCGTTATCACGGCATCCAACGCACCGAAAACCAAGAAGCTTGCTCGGAAATCCTCATGAACAAAACGTGCACGTGCCGCGCTATCGACGAAGGCAAACCGGACCTGTGCGGCATGACGCGTCCCCTGCAACAGAAAACCAACAGCGACCCCGATCAATAATCGCCGTGGAAATTTCCAGTTGGCACTCGGAACGGATGCGGTGGACATCCTAGCAAAACGACTCCAAGCCCTGCGGCAACGGATGCGGGATTTGGGGGCCGATGCCGTGTTGATCCCCGGCACCGATCCGTACCTCAACGAATTCGTGCCGCCCGAGCACAACCTCCGCGCATTTTTCACGGGGTTCACGGGTTCGGCGGGAGACGCGCTCATCTCGCACGAAGAAGCCCGGCTATTCGTGGACGGGCGTTACGCCCTGCAAGCGCGACAGCAAGCCCCGCACTGTCACATCCAGGTAGCCGAACTCGGCGCGGGGATTGTCGACAGTTGGCTGACCCATCTAGCGCAAGATCGTTGGCGCGGGTCTCGTTTGCTCGCCCCGATCGACCGGCTGTCATCGCGCACGTTCGATCGCTTGGCGGACTGTGTTTCCTCTTGTTTGCCTATATCCAGCGCCGATGTGGATGTGTCGGGGGACTGCGTCCCCTTCTGTGTGCCCGTATCCAGCGCCGATGTGGATGTGTCGCGGGAAATGGAGGGAGGCGCGAAACGCAATCCAAAGCGGTCTCAAGCGACCGCAATCCAAGGCGCGGCCACGCGCTGGGTATCGTCCCGGCTCACCGGAGCGAGCGTTCGACAACGCATTGCGGCGGCGGCACCTTTTTTGCACGAACACGACTTGCAAGCCCTGTTCGTGGCCGCGCTAGACAGCGTGGCATGGCTGAGCAACCTGCGCGGCGGCGATTTTCCCTACCAATCCGTGGCGGCGGCACGGGCCGTGCTGCTGCAAGATGAACTGCTGCTAGAGCTACACCGACGGCATGAAGAACTCACTCCTCCGCCCGACGGCGTCATGGTTGTTCCCCAAGGGAAGTTGCTCCATACGCTCCAAAAACGGCTGCGGGGAACCTCCCGCCGTGTCGGCTTCGACCCTGCCACCACCCCCCAAATCGCCGTGACGCTGCTGCGAGACGCGGGGCTGACACCCGTGAGTGTCAACAGCCCCGTGGATCCCCTCAAGGCGCGCAAAACCCCCGCGGAGCTAACACACATGCGTGAGTGCTTCACCCGCGCCGACGGCGTGGCACACCGCGTGCGGCAGTGGCTGTGTGATCAGGTCACACAAGGCAAACACATCACCGAGCGCGATGTGGGGGACATGGTTTGGCGACAATTTCGACGGTCGGGTGCCGTGGATCTTTCCTTTCCCCCGATCTGTGCCTCGGGCGAGCACGCGGCCGTGGTGCACTACACCGATCTAGACGATCACGCGCCCATTCGGCCCGGCCAACTGTTTCTGCTGGATATTGGCGGCATCTATGAAGGCGGCACCAGCACCGACCTGACTCGAACATTTCTCGTGGGCGACGACCGAGTCCGGCCCACCGCGCGACAAAAACAGCACTTCACCCATGTCTTGCAAGCGGCGATCACGGGCATGACCGCGCAACTGCCGCAAGGAACCCCGGCGGCGGAACTGGATGCCTTGGTACGCGGCGTGCTGCGCCGGCAAGGGCTTGACTACGCCCACGGCACGGGCCACGGCGTGGGCATTGCCGTGCACGAGAGCCCGCCGCGCGTGTCGCCGACGGGACACGAACCGCTTGAGGTTGGACACGTCTTCACCATCGAGCCCGGCGTTTACATACCCTCATGGGGAGGGATCCGCATTGAAAATGTCTGCGCATTGGTAGACGATCCCCTGCGCGATGAGTATACTCGCGTGCAACCGCTCACCTTCGCTCCGCTGGACGAGCGGTTGATCGATTGGTCTAGGCTCACGGAAAGCCAACAACGTTTTCTTCGGTCGCCGCAAGGCCGCCGGTGTTGGCACGACGGCGCGGGGGGGACTTGAGAAGCTAGGTCGACACGCGCGAGGGTGACTCTTGCAAAGCGGTTTCGTGTAAGATAGTCAGCCTAGGCCGGTGTTTACGAAAGCACGGGCTTAGCGAGAAGAGAAGAACGAACACAACATGCTTGGATTTTCGTCAGCGGGCTCGTTGCAGTCTCTGGTACAGCAGCAAACCTCGCAGCAAGAGGTGGTTGTAATCTTGGTCGCGCTGATTGTCGCCGCCAGCGTCGTGGGCATCGTGTCGCATTACGTGCGCCTGCCCTACACGGTCTTGCTTGTCATCGTGGGCGTCGGCATGTCGCTTTTGGGTCTGGTGCCGCAAGTGCGGCTGACACAAGACCTCCTCATGAACGTCTTTTTGCCCGCCTTGCTGTTTGAAGCATCATTTCACTTCCCCGCGCGCGAGCTGCGGCAATTCGCCCTAAGCATCGGCACGCTAGCCATTTTGGGCGTGCTCCTTACGGCGGTTTTGACCGCTCTGGTGCTGCAAGTGGAGTTTTCCACGTTCGGCGTGGATCCATCCTTGGGCTTTCTCCATTTTCTTTTGTTCGGCACGCTGATCGCCGCCACCGACCCCATCTCCGTTATCGCCCTGCTGCGCCAGCTGGGAGTGGAGCGACGCTTGGCCGTGCTTATTGAAGGAGAAAGCCTCTTCAACGACGGGACGGCCATCGTGCTGTTCCTTGTCGTCTTGCAAGCCCTGGTTTCAGGCTCATTCAGTGCCGTGGATAGCTTGAAAAGCATGACGTTCGTCTCCCTAGGGGGAATTTTTGTCGGTCTGACGTTCGGGCTATTCGCGCGCTTCGCGCTCACGCTGGCACGGGATCACCTGCTTGCCATCGCCATGACCACGGTGGCGGCCTATGGCAGTTACCTTTTGGCGCAGCAGTTCAATGTGTCGGGTGTTTTGTCCACGGTATTCGCCGGTCTTGTGGTTGGCAACACCGGCGCCAAGGGCGGCCTAGGCCCTAGCGTTCGCGTGGCGGTGGTGAGCTTTTGGGAATACGCGGGCTTTTTCGTGACAAGTCTCGTGTTCTTGCTCATGGGGCTGGAGCTAGACATGCCGTGGCTGTTAAGCCGTTGGCAGCTCATTGTGTTGGCCTTTTGCGCCGTGGCGGCCTCGCGCATCGTGGCCGTTTTTCTACCCCTGCCGCTGCTGCATCGGTTTGGCCAACCGCTGTCGCTCAAGCGTGCCACCGTGCTGTGGTGGGGGGGGCTACGCGGCGCGCTATCCATGGTTTTGGTCTTGTCACTGCCCGAAACACTGCCCGGTCGTGACACGCTGATCGCCATGACATACGGTGTTGTCGTCTTGTCGGTGGTGGTCCAAGGGAGCACGATGGGCGTGCTCCTGCGGCTCATTGGTCTAACAAAACGAGCAAGCGAATCCCAAGCATTTTTGAGCACGAGCCTAGCGCGGCTGCGGGCTATTGACGAACAACAGCGGGCGCTCAAGCGCATGTATGCCTGCGATGTGCAAGCGTCACAGGAAATCGCCAAGGGGCTGCAACGACGACGGCAGGCAATCCTCGACGAACTGAGGCAGCGACAGCAAGACCCCACCTTTGCCCAAGCCATGCAGGAACACAAAACCTACATTGAAACACAGTTGCACGAGGTGGCACGGCAATCTTACCGCGACGCTCTTCTCGACGACTTGATCACCGACCATCAGGCGGCCGAATTAACCCAGGAGCTCATAGAGGGAAATGATAAAGGCTTTGCTTTGCATAAGGATAAAGATCCGAAAATAACCACGGAATCAAACTAATTACTCGAAGTCATAGGGGTTGAAGAGATGGTCGGATGGAAGAAAGCGAAAATGACAGCGGCAAACACCAGCGCTTCGTCCCAGCCACGCATCCGACAATCTCGTATCAATCCTATAATTTGTGGTAAAGGACGGCAATCGTTGTGATCGATATCCAGAACTGTGTCCCCTGCTGCGCCCATCCAACGACAATCGTCGTGGTTGACAGTTACCCCAACGGCCCCCAACACCTGTCTAACTTATTGGGAGGCCCCCCCTGGCGCTACCGCTTCTATCGCGATCCCATGAAGGCTCTGGAGTTTTTGGAAAGCAACCCCCAAAGCTCAAGCTTTCTGCCTCACTGGCAACGCGACCCTACCCATTCCCATCACTTGCACAGCGTCGCCGCGGCCGACGTGGTCAACGGCGTTCTGCGTCGGGCATTCAACCCCCAGCGCCACCGGCAAATCGCGGCGGTGTTGACCCGTCATGCCATTTTTCATATCAACGGTCCCCAGCTATGCCAACGGGTGGATCTGCCTCATGTACAAACGCTGTTGTTGGGCCCTGTGAACAACCGCGACGAGGTGATCGGTCTGTTGAGCCAAGGCAAAATCAACGGCTTTCTCGATGAAAATCATCTGCGCGCGCGGCTCAAACAACGCGTGGAATTGGCTTGCACCCGCTACTTTCAAGGCTTCTCGGCGGCAACGTACGATCTGCTGTCTTTCTTTGACGAGCACCATCCCCTGTTCAAAGCTTCGGTCAAGCACTTGGTGGAAAGCACGGCGCGGGACGTAGGAGCCGTTGAGTTTTACCTGTGCACGGTCTGGGGCGACTTCGTCTTGATCACGGCCACGGGACGCGTGTACGGCCTGATTGTGCGCGGCAACGCACAGCTAGATACTTTTTTGGCCTCGCCCCAGGCGAAACGTGCCCAAAGCAGCGTGCTGCAAGCATTGCGCCTACGCACTCACTTGCTTTGCCTGCCGCCGCAGGGGCACACTTCCTCTCCCCCGCCGGACCAGTGGCGCCACTACCTGCAACCGGCGCAGCCGATCGACGAGGCGGCGACGATTCACCACGCGCTTGTGCCCGACTGGGTGCAGCTAGACGAGCGAGCATTCACTCCCTTTGCTTACTGCGATAAGCCCGCGTTGCCCATCCCCATCGATCCGGAGTCGACGCCGCACCTTTTTGGATTATGAATTAGTAATTATGAATAATGAGTTTCTTCTACCGTCATGTTTAGGCGCTCATAATTCATAATTTATAATTCATAATTAAAAAGATGGAACGTTTTTTCAACACCGCCGGACCCATCGATCCCACCGACCATTACGCCCTCGATCCGCTTGCGCGCTGGGATCTAGCCGACGTGCTGGGTAACATCGATCGCAAGAAATACTTTTTGGTGCACGCGCCGCGCCAGACGGGCAAGACCACGTGTTTGAGGGCTTTGGCGCGGCACTTGAATCAACAAGGGAGGTTGCGGTGCCTGTACTTGTCATTTGAAACGGGCCAGGCCGCGCGGCAAAATGTGCCC
>JBCCEG010000017.1:0-12230 GCA_039030455.1 Myxococcota bacterium
CCCCAATGCAACCGTGTCAGACACAGCCATTGACACGCTGTCAACCCCCGTGCCCAGAACGTGACGCTTCCCCAGACCCTTCCCAGCGACGGACTCGGATGGCCCGGTCCACCAACGCGGCGTTGGCTTCGCTACAGGCCCCCGCGTCATAAGTGATCAGCTGAAACCACCGGCCAAGGTGTTTGCACAAGTCGTCGAAGACTTCGGGGAAAGCACTTTCTTCGTTCTGGTGAGGCATCAGCGGGACACAATCCAAGCAGGGTTTGAGTTTGCTAGAGACGAGGCAACAGGTGATGGTGCGCGGGTAGGCTTTTCCGTTGCGGCGTTGCGTGAGGGTGTTGTCGTGGATGCGGGATGGGTTTGCCCTTCGGGGCCGAGTCGCAAACCAGTTTGCTCCCCTGCTTACCGCCGGGCCTTGCACCACAAGGCCCTAGCACTTCGTGCTGCGGTGCGCAGCCATCGATGGCAACGACACCACAAGGGAAGTCATCATTGCGAATAGCCTTGGTTGGGGCTTTTGGCGGCAAGCAAGCGGCGGTTGCCTCGGCCACGCTGCCGCAAAACCAAAGGTAAGGTGTGCTCGACCGCTCGATGATCTCTTCCATGCGGCAAGGCGTTTTTGGCTTAGCGCTCACCACTTTACAGGGGACGGAATGGAATAACGGCGTGTGTTTCTTGGTTGTAAGGGCATGAAGGGAGGGGGAATCATGTTTGCCGCCAGTCGTGTTTTAGGGCTCTGCACGGGAGGTGTTGCGTTCGGTTTGTTGTTGCTCAACGCCTGCGAGTACAGTGACAAGGGGGAAGGGGAACAAAAACTCGTATTTAGTACAATCAAATCAGAAAATGATGTCGAAGAAAAATTAATATCCTGTGCTAAAAAATCTAAATGGTATTGCAGACTGCCTGGCAATGGGTGTACCTATCGTCTTAGCAAATGTGAAGAGAAGTTTTATAAGCAGGGATTCGGTGACAAGGAGACTTATCGCTGTACGTGTACCGGTTCCTGTTTTTTGGATTGCGAAGATATTAAGACCATGGAATTATGTGTGTCTAATATAGACGGAAATCATAAAAACGGTCCGTTATGCAAGTGGAGTCTAGATCTAAGAAAGTGCGTACATGGACGAAAAATTCAAGGCGCGAAATATGATTCCCCAACGGCTTGTAATCCTTCGAACATTGGCGGAAAATCAACACTTTGATCGACAAGACCCTCGCGGTAGCGTCGCAAGAAGTAATCAATCGTTTTGATGCGAATCTTCATGGAACCCGCCGGTTTGTTTTCATCTATGTCCTTAAAGCAAAAGTAGGGTGTGCCCGACCGCTCGATGATCTCTTCCATATGCGGCATGACATTTTTGGGGTTGCTTGCTTTACAGGGGACGGAATGGAATAACGGCGTGTGTTTCTGGGTTGTAAGGGCATGAAGAGAGGGGGAATCATGTTTGCCGCCAGGCGTGTTTTAGGGCTCTGCACGGGAAGTTTTGCGTTCGGTTTGTTGTTGCTCGGCGCCTGCGAGTACAGTGACAAGGGGGAAGGGGAACAAGAACTCGTATTTAGTAAAATCAAATCAGAAGATGATGTCAAAAAAAAATTAATATCCTGTGCTCAAAGATCCAAATGGTCCTGCAGACTGCCTGGCAATAGCTGTACTTATCTCGACTATGACTGCAGTAGGGGAGCAAAGGGAAATTCTATTTTAATTAGTTGCCAATGCAATGAACATTGCCTGCTGGATTGCAGGGACATTAAAAATAAAGAGCTTTGCAATAAGGCCGCGCTAATGCGGAAAGCACTTGGTAGTTCAACGGCCTGTGACAACGGAACTGTCGGGGATAAGAAAATTTGTCATTGGGCGAAACACGAACAGGAACTAAAGATGAATATACCATTCATATATTCTGGTTATTATTATGCGGGCTGCGAATGGCTAGAGGAAAAATGTGTAAACGTCCACATGCGCGAAACCAGCTGTCACAAGAAAGATGAAATAATCTACTAAACTCTTCCGTTACGCTTCCACCTGTTGCGCTTGCGCCTGCCGCGGTTGCTCTTCGTAAACCTTGAGCTCAGCTTCTACTTGAGCCCGCTTGCGCTTGTGGTCAATTAAATCCTCGCGGTAGCGTCGCAAGAAGTAATCAATCGTTTTGATGCGAGTGAATTACCCAGCCCGGTCCGACATTTAGCGAGATTGTCCTTTGAGCTTGTTGATGCGGTATCGCGACAGCTGCGTCACCCGGGCGATCGTTGCCAGGGGGATGCCTTCGTTTAGCAGGTTGCGGGCTGTTTCCAGCTTGCCTTCTAGCTTGCCTTCCAGTTTGCCTTCTAGCTTGCCTTGTCGCAGACCCTTCTCCAGGCCTCTCTCCAGGCCTCTCTCCAGGCCTCTCTCCAGGCCTCTCTCCAGACCTTCCTTCAGACCCAGCTGCCTGCCTTCGTGCCGAAATACTTCACTGAAGCTCATGATCGCCCCCTTCAACTCCGCCCGCGTGAGCGCCTGATCCACTTCCATCATAAAGGCAGCGGCCTGCTCCTGTCCATCGTCGGGACACAAATAGTCGATGGCCGTCTGCACCGCCGCCGAACCCCCCCTGCGTCGCAACACCCGCGCCATCAGTGGCTCCAGCAGGGCAATCACGGCGACCGGGTCCTCGTACGCGTGTTGATACAAGCGGTGCGTCATCACCAACTCAGGGCAGGAGCGCGTCAACTTCTCGTCCTCTTTCAAGTCCGAGGCGTGCACCACGCGGGGCGGTTCGCCTAGTGAACTTCGAACCCGTTGTCGCAAACCCGGGGGTAACGCCGCGTACCGGTCTGTTTCCCGATGCCAGCGCTGGCGACCCGTACAAAAGATCAACCCCAGGATCAGCGGCGGCACTTCACTGCTTGGGTCGTGGAGGTCGTACTCTAAAATTCTGGCCTTGACTACTTCCAGCCGCGTCAGCACTTCCTTTTTGTTAGGATTTGTTTCCTGGTCGATAATTATGTAACTAAACCCACGCGCCCGCCGCAGCGGCGCGCGGAGAACACAATCCGGAACAACCGTTTTGTGCATCCGCGTGAAGCTCTCGGGCATGAGTTCGAGCTTGCTCAAGTCTAGCTCCACCACGTCGGCCGGATCCAGGTGCGTGTGTACGAACCAGCGCCGGAACGCCGCCAGGCGTAACATCTCGTGAAAGAGCGTGTCGTGCCGCGTGCGCTTGGGCATGGGGAACGCACTCCCCTACGCTTCCACCTGTTGCGCTTGCGCCTGTCGCAGCTGCTCTTCGTAGGTTTTGAGCTCGGCTTCTACTTGAGCCCGCTTGCGCTTGTGGTCAATTAAATCCTCGCGGTAGCGTCGCAAGAAGTAATCAATCGTTTCGATGCGAATTTTAATGGAACCTGCCGGTTTGTTTTCATCAATGTCCTTAAAGCAAAAGTAGGGCGTGCCCGACCGCTCGATGATCTCTTCCACCACCGAGTAGATGGGCGCGTCATGCCCGCACTTAAAGCTAGAGAGCTCCAGCGCCACCAGGTTGGGGTGCCGCGCCGTGTATTTGGCCGCCCACACCTTGCGCGAGGTGTTTTCCGAGTAGCTGTTTTTCCACACGTCTTCCACCGACAGCGGCGAGGGAATGTCGCCCGTGCGCACCTCGTCGCCAAAGAGGCGCTCGAGAATGTCCGCGTCCAACGGCAGACTGTCTTGGTAAAAGACGGGATAACCGCGCTTTTGCAGTTCTTCTAAAATGCCGTGGCTGACACCGGGGTCGTTGTGGTAGGGCCGCGCCAGACACACCACGCCGATGCGATCTTCCCGCTCCAGGGTTTCTAGCAGTTCCCGCCCCTGTTTGCGCAGATCCGCAGCCCATTTGGTTTGACAGGCTAGCCCCGCGTGCACGGCCCGTTCGGCCTCGTGGTGCGAGAGGCCTAGATCGGTGCCCCAGTCTTCCAGCATTTGCCGCGCGGCCAAGCCGGGGTTGTCCAAGTTCAAAAACGTCTTTTTAAAGACAATGTTCTGCTCCTTGAACAGGTCCGTCTCCTTGGTAAAGGCCGCGTGCGACGCTTCGGCCGTGCTCACGACCGTGGGGCAGGCTCGGCTGGCCTGCACGCCGCGCAAAAAGGTGGGGAAACTGTCTACCTGGGGAAAAAAGATGTGGGTGAGTTTCCTTTTTTTGTGCTTGACCAGCAGATCGTGCACGTGGGGAATGCCCAGCTTGGAAGGATAGCAGGGGTCGATGCTACCGCGCTTGGCACCGGCCTTGTACATCTCTTGCGTGGTGTAATCCGACCAGATGAGATTGTTGAACGGAATGCCCAGCGCCGTGAAAAAGCCGGTGAAGAACGGCGCCTGGCTGTACATGTTGAGCACGCGCGGCAAGCCGATGCGTACCTTGGCGCGGGTCTGCATGGCGGCTCGTCGCTTGTCGATCTCCGCCTTGTTGAAAAAGTTCATCAGTGTCACGCGCGGCTGCGCGTCCGCTACATTGGGGGCACCAAGATTGCGAAAGACACTGCGAGAAGCGCCTTCCATCAAGTTGGGGATCGCCTTTTTCTTATTGTCCATGTCTTGCTTAATCAGGCGCATGGCATCCACGTCTTCCACCGTCCCTTTTTCACACGTGGAGATGATCAACCGCTGCTCGTCGGCCGCCAACGGCACCTTGGTTTTGGCCGGCACCGCTGCTTTTTCTTTGTTAGCGGGGTCGCCGGTTTTGTAATCGATAAAGGTCCGCAGGCAATTGTTTTTGCAGAAGTAGCAGCGCGTTGCTTCGTTGCGCGTGGTGCGGTAAGTGATGGAGCCTAGTTTGTCCAAACCGATAAAGGCGGACTTAAGCCCCCGCTCCCACAGGCGGTGCGCCTCGATGGCGCAACCGATGGCCCCGGCTTCGCCGCAGTGGGGGTGGACCACCACTTGGGGCGTGGCGCCCGTTCCGTGAAAGCGCCCTTCGATAAAGTCCACCTGTGATTTGACGGCCGCCAGGTTGTATTGCGTTCCCCCTTGCAGCACAAAGTGGGTGCCGATTTGGGCCAGATTGGCGATCTGCGCCACGTACAGCCAAATGTTCTTGGGCAACACGTCGGCCAGGCCCGCCATGATCTCCGAGGCTTGCCAACCTTGGCGCTGAAAATCCACGATATCCGTTTGCATGAACACGGCGCAGCCGTAGCCGAACTTGGGCATGGCCTTGGCCGAAAATGCCAGATCGGCGTATTCGCGCACATCGTAGCCAAATCCCCCCGCCGTGGATTGCAAAAAGTACCCGTTGCCCGCCGAGCACTGGGTGTTGAGCTTAAAGTCCTTCACCTTGCCCGCTTGCAACACAATAAGCTTGATGTCCTGCCCGCCCACATCCACCACGCAGTTAGCGTTGGGAAAGTAGTGCAAGCCGCTTTGGGTGTGGGCCACCGTTTCCACCAGCGCGCAGTCGGCGCTCAGCACATCCTTGAGCACGTCCTTGGCGTAGCCGGTGGTGGAAACGCCCAAGATCCTTAACGTCGCGCCCTGGCTCGTCACTTGCTCCCGCAGCTGCGTCAGCACGTCGATGCTGTCTTGAATGGGATTGCCCTTGGAGAGCTGATAGGCCTTGGCCAAGACGGTTTTGTCCTTGCTCAACAGCACGCACTTGGTGGAGGTGGAGCCGCCGTCCAAGCCGATAAATCCTTCCACCACCTGCCCTTGCTCAAAGCGGGTCGGCTCCCACGGCGTCGGACGGTACCGTTGCTTAAACGCGGCCAACTCAGCGTCGTTTTTAGAGAGCGCCGAGCCGCCCTCTTGCAGCTTTTGCAACAACCGCCCGTGCTCCACGTACCACTGCAACCGTTCCCAACTTTGATACAGCCCCGTGTCGGCGTTGTCTTGCACCTCCAACTTGCCAAACAACACCGCGCCGAGAGCCGCGAAGTATTGGGCGTCGTCGGGGGTGACAATGTAGTCGGCGGGCTCCTTGGCCGGATCGGGGATGGTTACGCCGCGTTCCTTCCACATCAGCGGAATGTTGTGTTTCCACGCGTCGCGCATGCCCTTGATGTAGCAGTTGGGGCCGCCCAAAAGCAGCACCGTGGGGCGCAGAGTGTGGCCGCGCGTGAGCACCGACAGGTTTTGCTGCACAATGGATTCGAACAGCGACGCCATCAATTCGTCTGGCGGTACGCCCTGCTTTTGCAGGCCGTTAACGTCCGTCTCGGCGAACACGCCGCACTTGCCCGCCACCGGGTGCAGCCGCAACCCGTTGTAGCCCATGTTGCATAGGTCCTTGGAGGGAATCTTGAGTTTGGCGGCGATCTTCTCGATGACCGCGCCCGTGCCGCCGGCACACTTGTCGTTCATGGAGGGAATTTTTTTCTTGGTGCCTGTTTTGGGGTCTTCTTTAAAGACGATGATTTTGGCGTCTTGCCCGCCCAGCTCCACCACCGACCGCACGTCCGGATACAACTTTTCCACCGCCAGACCCACGGCGTTGACTTCTTGCGCGAACTTACCGCCGATGTAAGGGGTTTGGGCCGAGGCACCCGAGCCCGTGGCGAACAGGCGAAACGCGTTCTTGGGGACCTTGGGGAACGCATCCTCGATATCCTTGAGGAATTCCACCACCTTTTCGGGCTGTTTGGTTTCGTGCCGCCGATAGTCCTTCCACAAGATGGCGTCGTCTAGGGGATTGATCACCACGGCCTTGACGGTGGTGGACCCCACGTCTAGCCCGATCATCAACCCTTGGGGGTATTCGGCGGTTCCCTCGAAGCGCTTGCATGGCGCGTCGGGCATGGGTGGATGTTCGGACTTTTTAGCCTTGGGGATCGATCGGCGACCGATCTTCACCAGCCCCGAGTCGGTTGCCGCCATGCTGCTACCTCCTGCCTGCCTTGTGAGGATTTTAATCGTGCTGTCTTTCAGACTACGCGGTTTGCGGAAGTTGCGTCAAGACGCAATATCATTGACAGCCGTTGTCTTGCGACAGGCACTGCGGCCGAAAAGGAAAGGTCTAGGCTTTTTTGCGCAAGGTCGCCAGCTTGGAGCGCGACAGGCCCGTGGCCTCGGCGATCGTCGCAATCGGCAATCCCTTGGCCAACAGATTCCGCGCGATCTCCATCGCCTTGTTCAATTCGCCTTCCCGCTTGCCCTCGTGGCGAAAGATTTCGCTGAACCGCATGATGACTCTCCTCACATCCGAGCGCGTGAGCACCCGCTCTACCTTCAGCATAAAGTCATCGGCCTGTTCGTGTCCATCGCCGGGAAACAGATAATCCACCGTCGTCTGCAGCGCGGCTCGGCCTCCCCTGCGTCGCAACACCCGCGCCATCAGCGGCTCCAGCAGGGCAATCACGGCGACCGGGTCCTCGTACGCGTGTTGATACAAGCGGTGCGTCATCACCAACTCAGGGCAGGAGCGGATCAACTTCTCGTCCTCTTTCAAGTCCGAGGCGTGTACCACGCGGGGCGGTTCGCCTAGTGAACTTCGAACCCGTTCTCGCAAACCCGGAGGTAACGTCGCGTACCGGTCCCTTTCTCGCCGCCAACGCCCGCGACCCGTACAAAAGATCAACCCCAGGATCAGCGGCGGGACTTCGCTGCTTGGGTCGTGGAGGTCGTACTCTAAAATTCTAGCCTTGGCTACTTCCAGCCGCGTTAGCACTTCCTTTTTATTGGGATTTGTCTCCTGATCGATGATGACGTAACCAAACCCCCGCGCCCGCCGCAGCGGCGCGCGGAGAACACAATCCGGAACAACCGTTTTGTGCATCCGTGTGAAGTTCTCCGGCACCGGTTCGAGCTTGTCCAAATCTAGCTCCGCCCCATCGGCCGGATCCAGGTGCGTGCGTACAAACCAGCGCCGAAAAGCGGGCAGACGGAGCATTTCGCGGAAAAGAGTGTCGTGCCGAGTCCGCTTGGGCATGGTCGGTTTAGGTTAACCTCCGGCCGCGGCTTTTCCACCAGGTGTGCGGTTAACCGCGTCTCTACGAACCGTGCGCTTCTAGGGAATCCTCAACTCGACAGGCACCAACACCCCCCGGCCCGCCGAGGGCACTCGCTTCCCGCTCACACAGATCTTGGTTGCCGTGCCGCCGATAGTCCTTCCACAAGATGGCGTCGTCTAGGGGATTGATCACCACGGCCTTGACGGTGGTGGACCTCACGTCTAGCCCGATCATCAACCCTTGGGGGTATTCGGCGGTTCCCTCGAAGCGCTTGCATGGCGCGTCGGGCATGGGTGGATGTTCGGACTTTTTAGCCTTGGGGATCGATCGGCGACCGATCTTCACCAGCCCCGAATCAGCGCTAGCCGTCACGAGACCATCTCCAGCACGCTCTCTTGCCGCTGTGCTTGAGATTTCCTCGTCGACCAGGCCGCGTCAGAGTCCATGCGTTGCCCTACGGCAAGCACGAAGTTAGCGGCACGACCGATGAACCCTTTGTGCTTGGGAATGTGGAATAGTGGCCGTTGTAGGTCTTTATGCTCGGCCACATAGGCCCTGATCGTCTCCAGGTCATAACCGGTTTTTCGCACGGCTCGCTTGAACTCCTCGCGGGTTTTTTGCTTGGCTTCGCCCAACGCCATCTGCACGCGGCTATAGGCGTTGATGTCGCCCTCGCCCGAGGTCTCGATGGGCAGGTAGATCATGTCGGAAAAGTTCGCCATGACCGCCGCCTGCGCGCCGTCGGATTGGGTGGAAGGCATACAGCCGAAAGGCTTGAGCGACAACACCATGTGGGCCAGCTCTTTTTGCGTGTAGTAGATGTTCTTGGCCACCTCCAAGTGTCCCTCGCCGCCGGCGGAACGGCTGTGGTAATAGGGGTGACCCGCCCGCGTTAGCTCCAGTTGGCAGGCTTGTTCGTGCGCCGTGCCGCCCAAGGCCTTGCGTAAACGCTCCACCTCGCGCTTGACCAACTTGGTGGCCAGGTCTACCCCAAACAGCTTCTTCTGCGTAGCGGTTTCCAGTTTCATCTTTTCCAACACGCTCTTGGCCGGCGTACCGTCGGAGCGCAGGCCTCGGCGATCCTTGGTGAGATTTTTCGCTTGGTTCAGCAGGTAGAGAATCCAGGTGGCGATGGGTTCCACCAACACTTCCGCCCCTTCTCGCTCCAAGAAAGAAAACATGTGGAAATTGCCGTCGCCCTCGGTGGTCTGCGCCCAGAACTCGCCCGTGATTTTGGCGATGGGTTTGGCCTTGGTGTAGTCCACGGCAATCTCGCGGTCGATCAGATCCATGCATTGCCGCAACGTATCCGCGTACCAATCGCTCTGCATCTGGTCGATGAATTTGGCCGCTTCTTCCCCATTTTTCACCGGCGTGAACTTCGAGAGCATCTTCGCAATCGGCCCCGGCTGAACGGCCGCGTAGTTTTTTTGTCGCAGCGCGTTTTCACAAAGCTTGATGCAGCGCTCGAACACCTCGTCGGTTTTGCCTTTTTCCACTTCGTAGGGGCGAATGTGATAAGCCACTTCGTTCAACAAGTCCCCGATGAAAATGGCATTGAGTAACGACAGAAAGAAATTCAGGTTCATCTCCAACCCGGCTTGCACATCCGACTGCGACAAACCGCCCTTTTGCTGGAATAGCATGACGCGGAATTCGTCAAAACCGCTGTTGCGCAGCGCCAGGCGAAATTCCGCCTCGTACATGCCGAACCGACAAGGGCCGCATGCTCCGGCGGTGAGGAAGACATAGTTCTTCAGAATGTCCTCGGTGCTCATGCCCTGCTTGTCGCGCAGGTTCTTCAGATAGTTCACCAGAGCACCCACGGTAAAGTACGTGGGGTTGCACTGCCCGTTGTTGCCGTACTCCTTGCCGGCTTGAAAGTCGGCTTTGGTGGGCACGGGGACGCACTCGATGTTGTAGCCCAGCCCTTCCAGGCCCGCTTTGACCAAGCGATCGTGCCGGACAGTGAAGCCACCCAGCAGAATGGTCGTGTTCGCCCGTTGCTCGGCCGTGAAGGCGTGTTCTTTAGGCCGTTTAAAGTGTTTGGAAGGTTCGTCTTTTAGCCCCGCTTGCGCTAGCAGTTCGCGTCGGCGTTCTTCCAATTGAGTTTGCATGTTAGTGGCGCTTGCTTGCGTTTGTTCTTTGGGGGTCTGTTGTTGCGTATTCATGACCTAACCTCCTGTTTTTGGTTGGGTGTTAACGGGACGCCTAACTCTAGCGTGCAGCTTTATGCAAGGTTAAGTCAACCCCCCGCTGTACGGACCACATCGTCATTTTTTTCTCTTGTTGTCCTTCCCACCCCTTTTGTCATGCCTGTGACGAATCGCATCTATGGGGAAGTTACATTTGTCAGCGGCCCTTGTCCGAAATACGCTTGGGATCGAACCGAGCTTTTAGAACGGCGAGAGGATTGGATCGCAGTGATTGAGCGGAACGCACGGGAGAGAAGTTAGTGATGACAAAGCAAGACGGAACACAGCAACCAGTAGCCTCGTGGCGGCTCTTTTTCCGCCGCGTGTGGGGGGTCTTGACCAGTGTTTGGTTATGGGCGGTGTTGAGCGTGATCAGTGTCACGGCCACGGTGATGATTTGGCGGGACATTCAGGCCAAGGCAGCCGCCACCACGCCGCCAACGTTGGCGGAAGTGGGCACGTGGTCGCTCACGGACCACGAAGGCCGCTCGTTTGGCGGCAGGGACTTAGAGGGCAAGGTGTGGGTGGCGACGTTTTTCTTTACGCGTTGTCCCACCATTTGTCCCAAGCTCATGCGCGACGCGGCCTTGTTGCGTCGGAAATTGGCGAGGTTGGCGGAAACGTCGAACGTTGCCCTGGTGAGCTTTACCGTTGACCCCGAGCACGACACGCCCCGCGAGCTCGCCCACTATCGGAGCAAACTGCTGCAACGGTACCCCGCCTTCAAAGAAGGCGACCAAGGCAGCGCGCCGGCGTGGACTTTTGTGACGGGAACGCGCGCGTCGATGCTGGATTTGGTACGCCGCATGAAACTGCATTTGGGCGATAAGCATCCGTTGCCCGACAACCCCAGTTTGTACGACATCGGTCACGTGGCCCAGTTCGCGTTGTTTGATCGCCAGGGCAATTTGCGGGGATTGTTCCCCACCGACAAGGCGGGACGGGCCGAGATCAAGAAGGTGGCTCGACGAGTGCTGCGCCGCGCGTTTCTGCCCAAGAAGAAATTATGAATTAATTTCCATGAGGCCGGTGACAAACCTTCGCCTTTAGGCGGAATGGCTTCAGCAGGCATGGTTTGTTATGGGTAGAGCATGCCTCAGGATCGTTATCAGCGCGGTGCACACACAGTCCTGGCGTTGGAATATCACTTTGTATGGAAGACTAAGTACGGCTATCCGGTGCTGAGAGGGGAGTTGGCGTTACGGCTGCGCGAGATCTGCTCTGGGAAGGAGATTCGGATCGTTCGAGGCAACGTGAGAGCGAACCACGTGCATCTTCTTGTCAACGCACCCAGCCAGCTGTCGGTGGCCAAGATTGCCCAATTTTTGAAGGGGGGAAAAGCTCAGGGCCTGTTTTCAAAATAATAAAATTGAGCTAAAACCCCGTTTTTTGGTGCATTCTTGTTTTTGTCATTTGCTTTGGTTAAATTGCCGTTGGATTCCCCGAACCACATTGACCAGGAGAACACACCCATGCCAACTCGCAGACCTTACCCCGACGACCTAACGGATGGAGAATGGCGACTGGTCGAGCCGTTGCTTCGGCGAGACCCCAAGGCAAGGGGACGGCTGGATGCGTACGGCAAACGAGAAATGCTAAACGCTATCCTTTATGTATTTCGCACGGGATGTTCGTGGCGCCACCTGCCCCACGACTTTCCTCCGCGGCAAACCGTTTACGGACAGTTTCGCCGCTGGAAACGGCTGGGAACGTTCGAACGGCTTTACAACTGTCCGCGCGGTAAAACGCGACAAGCGTTGCATCGCAATGCCTTGCCAAGCGCCGGCGCGGCCGACAGTCAATCCATCAAAACCGCTGATCAAGCCGGAGTTCGCGGATACGACGGCGCCAAGAAGGTCAAGGGAAGAAAGCGCCACATCCTCGTGGACACACAGGGGTTTTTGCTGGAGGCCCTTGTCTCCGGGGCCGATCTCAACGACCGGCAAGGTCCGCGGGACCTGGCCCAAGGAGCTCCCAAGGCTGTCGTCGCGTCGCTTAAAAAAATCTGGGCGGACCAAGGATATGTCGGACACCTGTTGAAGGAGCACATGCGCAAGGAGCACCGCCTTGACTTGGAAGTCGTGGAGCGCCCGCCGGCGCGTGTGTGGGTCCACGAGTCCGAGGCCGACGAAGCGACGCTGAAAA
>JBCCEG010000018.1:0-12184 GCA_039030455.1 Myxococcota bacterium
GCGGCGGGGTCACCTTTTTTGGCAAGGTCGGGGATTCATTCCCCGACCGCGCAGCCGGGGGGTCCCCAAAAAGTATTGAGCGAAGCGAAAACTTTTTGGGGTTGAATTCGCGTAATCTGTGGTACTAGCTTGCCCGTGTCGGCGCGGTTTGGCAGGCTAAATCATGTTTAAGGGGGCGGGAGTCGCATGGAAACAGGAAGTTTGGTCAACAGCGGGTCGGGGACGGGGCGCTACCGCTTGATCGATCTGTTCGCCGGCGCGGGCGGCATGACGTTGGGCTTTACGGACAATCGCTTCTGCGGCGGTTTTCACTGTGTTTTGAGCGTGGATAACGATCGGGCCGCCGTCGCGACGCACAAGGCCAATTTTCACCGTCAATACAACACCGAAAGCATGCACGTGTGCGCGAATGTGGAGGATTGGCTCGGGCAAGAGAACGCAATACCACCGGCCGACGTGGTGATCGGAGGGCCGCCCTGCCAAGGCTTTAGCCTGTTGAATAAAAAACGCGTCGGTGACGAGCGCCGCGCTCTGTGGCGGCCGTTTTTGGCGGTGGTGCGGCGGTCAGGGGCTTGTCTCTTCGTCATCGAAAACGTGGCGGAGTTGTCGCGTTCGCCCGAATTCCTCGCCATCCAACGCGCCGCCGGCGATTTTGGATTCGATCTGACAGCGGCGATCGTCAACGCGGCGGACTACGGCGTACCGCAAACAAGGCGGCGGACGGTGATCGTGGGCTGGAACCGAGCCGTCTTCCCCGCGGGAGTGGACTTTCCGCCCGCGCGAAGCCATTCCCCGTCCGGGCAAAATGACGGGCTGCCGCACTGGTTGTGTGTCCGCGATGCCATTGGAGATCTGCCGGATCCGGCGGGCACGGAAATCCGCGAAGAGGAGCCGCCGCTGGACTTGCACTTCGGCCGTCGGCCCACGCCCGTGAGCATGCAAAGATACCGAGCGGTTCCTCCAAGCGGAAATCGATTTGACCTGCAACGCAACGCGCCCCACATCACCCCCGCTTGTTGGGTCCGCAAGGTCTCCGGCGGAACCGACCTGTTCGGTCGACTCTGGTGGGATCGCCCCTCCGTCACGATTCGCACGGAGTTCTTCAAGCCGGAGAAGGGCAGGTATCTGCACCCGGAAAAACACAGGCCCATCACTCACCGCGAGGCGGCCCGACTCATGGGTTTTCCAGATGACTTTGTGTTTAGGGGGTCTAAAATCGAAATCGCGCGGCAGATCGGCAACGCGGTGCCGCCGCCGTTGGCCGGAGCGATCGCGGCAGTGACGCGAAAAGCGTTGGATAATCGATTCAAGCCGTTTGTGAGGACGACGGATCGGGATTTTTGGCCGACGCCGCCCGCCGCGACAGATGTTCCACGCGCCGGCGCGACAAGCCGGTGATCTTGGCGACGGTTTTGGGATTCAATCCTTCCGCGAGCATGCGGGTGGCAGCGAGCTCCAGTCCTTTCTTCTCGCCCTCGGCCAGGCCTTCCTTGCGTCCCTCTCCATGCCCTCGTTGATATCCTTTTCTGTCGCCTCGTAGAAAGGTAGATTCATAATAGCTGGCACGGTCCCGCAAACTCTCTAGATATCTCTCATAGTCTCGGCGATCCTCGGCCGACAGCTTGAGCACGTCCAACTTCTCCGCCGCTTCCTTCAGCCCCTTGGCCTTAGCGTTTTCGGGCAGTTTTTCGTTTTTGAGAAAGTACACCCACTCGTCCAGATTGTCCCGCGTTTCGTGGTCAAAGCTGTTGACCCGCAGAATGTAGTACTCCGGGTAAATGTCGGCGATGGTCTTTTTTTGGTACAGCGCTCTTTCGTCTTCCGACAGCTTGAGCGGTTTGTGGTTATGCAAGCCGGTGAAGGTGGCTTGGCCGCGATAGACGTAGTCGTCGCCTTGCCCCATGTCAAAGTAGGCAATGGTGACCGAGAGCACCTTCTTAACGTCTTTGTAGTCCGCCCCCTTGCCGAGGGTTTCGGTGACGACTTTACAGGTGCCGAACAGAATGCGGCTGAGGTAATCCACCTGCCTGTCACATTGCACCTCGACAATGATCCGCTCGCCGGTTTTGGTCGCCACCATGATGTCCACGCGGTTGACCTTGTCCCTTTCCTTGTTCCGGTTGCTTTCGCTTTCCAGGATTTCTAGGATTTTGATATCCATGCCGGTGAGCTCGGACAAAAAGCCCTCTAGCACGCCGAAGTTGGCCTTGTCGCGCAAGATATGTTTGATTGCCCAGTCGAACCTTATGAGCTGTTGTTGTGGCATCTTCGTTAACCTCTCCTATCCCATTCTACCAGATTAGGAGAACCGAGCCGATCCCCGAATCCTTGAACCGCATCACAAAAAACGGCATAAAGAGGGAGGCGGGAACACCCCCGAGAATCTGATCACCCTGTGCAATCCCTGTCACGATGTTGTCCACCACAAGAGCTAAGTTCATGTCATGCCCGATACCCTATCTCCCACACAGCGAGCCCGCTGTATGTCCCACAACCGCTCGACCGATACCAGCCCCGAGCTCAAGCTGCGCAGGCAGCTGTGGCGCCGCGGCTACAGATACCGCGTTCACGCGCGCATTCGCGGCCGCCCCGACCTCGTGTTCAAGCGCAAAAAGGTAGCGGTATTCGTCGATGGCTGTTTTTGGCACGGCTGTCAACAGCACAAGAACCCGCCGCGGACAAACGCCGCCTTTTGGAAAACCAAAATCCAAGGCAACCTGCAAAGGGATCACAAAATAACCAAGGAGCTGACGGATGCCGGTTGGGTCGTGCTGAGATTTTGGGAACACGAGGTCAAACGCGATGCCAAGTCCGCCGCCGCCCGTGTGATCTCAATCCTCGACGGCGGGAGGACATGACCTCCCACGAAGAAGTCAGCAAGGGGCTTTCGGCCCCCGCGCCGACGGCGTGGGATAGTGATTGCCGGGACGGGGAGAAACAACGGGTCTCATGGACAACAACGGCGCTTTTGTCCCCGTGCGCAGCGTGTGTAAATGCTGCAGGGTGCTGCGAATAGCGGGCTCCAACGGATTTTCCCCCTGGTGCCACGGCCGTCCCGTCAAAATCCGCAAGGCATCTTCGAACGAATCCACCGTATAGATAACAAAATCCCTCGCGCGACACGCTTCCACCACTTCTTCACTTAACATGGCGTCGGACGCATTGACGGCGGGGATAATGACGCCGTGGGGTGCTTGGCGCGGATACCGTTGGCACAACTTGAAAAAGCCTTCGATCTTTTCGTTGATCCCCCCAACCGCTTGGACTCGTCCGCGCTGGTCCAACGAGCCGGTGATGGCGACTTTTTGGGACAGCGGCGCGCGCGCCAGCATGGAAAGCAGCGTGCACGCCTCGGCCAGCGAAGCGGAATCACCGTCTACCCCCGTGTAGCTCTGCTCCATGCACAGCGTGGCGCAAAAGCCCAGGGGAATATCGCAGCCAAACCGATCCGCCAGCAAACCGCGCAGAATGAGCGTTCCCTTGGTGTGCAGCGGGCCGCCTAGCTTTGTCTCGCGCTCGATATCCACAATCTCCCCCCGGCCACACCCAATGCGACAGGTGATGCGTACGGGGACGCCAAACTCGTAGCCACCCAGCTCCACCACCGTGAGGGCATTGCACTGTCCGACAACGGCCCCGTCGGTCTCGATGCACACGCGACCCTCCAGAATGTCTTCCTGCATGTGGGTCTCTAGAAAACCATTGCGCGTCGCGCGTGCTCCCAACGCTTTACGCACGTGTTCAACATCGATGCACGAAGCGTTTTGCTTGTGCGCCCAAAAGTCCGCTTCGCGCACCAAATCCGCCAGCTCGCACAACCGCGCGGTCACCTTGCCTTGGTTGCCCGCCAGCCGCGTGGCGTGCTCCATCACCCGCCCCGCGCCCTTGGGTGTCAGGGAGCGCAACTTTTCGTCCTCGCAGAGCTTGACCAAAAAACGCACGTACTTTTTCACGCGTTCGCTCGTGCTTGGCACTTCGCTGTCGAAATCAGCCTTGACCTTAAACAGTTCGTCAAAGTCTGGGTCGGTGCGCGACAATGTGTAATAAATATCCGGCGTGCCGATCAGCACCACCTTAAGCGACAGGGTGACCGGCTCGGGTCGCAACGAAGCAACCGATACCATACGCCCAGGTTCCCCTGGATCGTCCAGCTCGATAGCTTGGTTTTTCAGGGCTTGCTTCAGACCCTCCCATGCGCTGGAGTCACGCAGCAAATCGCCCGCGTCGATGATGAGATACCCGCCGTTGGCGCGGTACAAGGCACCGGCGCGAATCCGCGTGAAATCCGTAATGGTTTCGCCCCCGCGCAAGCGTTGCTCAATGCGGCCGACAAGGTTGGAAAGGGTAGGATGCGTCTCTTGCACCACGGGCGCCCCTTCGCCCTTACGGTGCGTGACCAGGACGTTGACGCGATACCGCATGAGCAAGGGTTCGTCCTCTTCCCACTCTTCTTCTTCTTCATGCGCGGCGCGGCCGCCGCTCACTCGTGATTGCGAAGCTTCCGGGGCCGAATGCCGTTCTTGCGGGGTGAAGTAACGCAGACGATTCAACAAATCCTCTTGCGCGGCGGTCAAGTGCTCGGCAACGCGGGGAATTTGCTTCCACGCGCCAATGGCTGCCTCGAACAACGGCGCCACTGCTTGCCGTGCCGTTTCGCGTTGCAGCTTTTCAATAGCCTCTTCACTTTCCCGCTCGGCCAAACGCACCCGCCGCAGCGCCTTTTCCAACCGTTTTTCCAGGCGTCCGGCCCGCCGTTCCAGCTCCTGTTTGCGGCTGGTGGAGAGCTTGTCAAACTGCTCTTCGGTGATGCAATCGCCTGCCTCGTCCGCGGGAGAAAGGGTGATAGACGTTGACGTTCGTGCTAGCGCGAAGCCCCGTGTCCGCGCCTCGTGCTCGATATCAGCCAAGGCTTCCTCGGTTTCGCGCAGCGCTTGCTCCTGCAGCCGTTGTCGCTGCATGGCGTATAGATCCGCCTCGAACGCCCGCTCCAGGGCCACGAGCATGCGCTCGACCAACATGTCGTAGGTCTTTTTGATTTTAGGCCCCAGTCCTACATCCACCCGCAGAGACAGCGGGCGGTCACGGTCGACAAAGTTGTACAAGAGGATAATGTCCTGGGGCTGCACGAGTTGCCGCGCTTGTTGGCGCAACACGTGATTCACCACCGATGTGCGCCCGGTGCCCGAAACACCCACCACAAAAATGTTGTAACCCCGCTGCTTAATCCCCAAACCCAACTCAAGCGCGCTCAATGCCTGACTTTGACTAAGAGCCTCTAGATAAGTGCCATGCTTCCCCTGGGGCTGCTGTTGCTGTAACGCCTGATGGATAAGCGAGTAACGAGCAAAGCGGCGACGGAGTTTTTGGGGCGGCAGTTGGCGAATCATATCAGGTCCCTCATTTTTTGTTTTCTCCCCCTACAACAACCGACGCTCGCTTTTTGTTCTCGTCACCCACGATACCCCCTGCGGGGCCTGTCGCCAAAGGCCTAGGCGAAATTATGAATTATTAATTATGAATTATGACTTTCTTTTATCAACATGGTTAGGCGCTCATAATTAATAATTCATAATTCTTGTGGTAAGATGGCGGCATGGCGAAAAAAGAAGCGACGGAGCATTTTCCGCACGACCGATTTTTCAAGTTTTTGACCAAGTACCGCGCGTTTTACCTGCCGTTCCTGTTATTTTACCTGCCGCTTTGGGTGCGGCGACAGATTGTGTTGGAGCGGGCGCGTCCGGCGTCGGAGAACTTCTTGCGCAAGACCGGCCTGATCGCGGCCGACGCGGTGTTTCGCGCTCCCTTGCGCGACGGGGCGGGCGAAGGCTGCATTGTCGTGGAGCTGCAGGCGGCGCGGGATTGCCGCATGGACCTGCCACGTTCGGGTACAAGGTGGGCGGATTCGAGCGGCTGATGGCCGACGGCGGCAAGGGAAAGTCTTGCCCCGGGCTGGTGTACGTGCTGGTGGTGTACATCGGCGACGAGGGGTGGCGGCCCCATTTGGATCCGTTCCGGCGCCTGCCCCCGGGCGCGCGAGAGGCGGCGCGGCGGGCGTGGGAGGAACCGGCGGGTTTTGTGGACGCGCGCGCGGCGGAGTCTCGGCCTCCCTCGGACGAGGCTGTGTTGGCGGCGGGGATGTTCTTGTTGACCCACGGTCGTGATCCGGACCCGCGCGAGGTGTTGCGGCGCTTGGATCCGATGTTGGCGGCGGTGGCCGATTTGCCCGACGGACGCGAACTGATCCATCGGATGCTGTTGTACGCGGGGCAAATCGCCTCTGGACAGGATCATGCGGAACGTGTCAAACTGTTTACAGAGGGAATCGCCAAGCACCTGCATGGGGCGGCGCGGGAGGAAGCGATGAGCATCTGGCAAGCCATCGGCAAGGAACATGAACTCATGGGTTTGCAACAGGGCCTGCAAAAAGGCAAGCTGGAGCGGTCGGCGGAGATCGCGCGGAACATGCTGCGTGAGGGTATTCCCGCCGCAACAATCGCTAGGGTGACCGGTTTGCCGCGCCACGAGCTAACCGCGTTGCGCAGGGCGAAGCGCTAATCCCCGCGCGGAGAAACGAGTCCCTTGATACCCATCCAAACCGTTGACATCCACACCGCCCGCGATTGGCTGACGCAAGGCCAAGCCGCGGTACTGGACGTACGAGAAGAGCGGGAGTGGCAAGCTGGGCATATCGCGGGAGCACGCTTAGCTCCCCTTTCTCAAGGGCTCGCGGAAATTTTGCCCGAGGATCAAGGGAAAAAGCTTGTGATCATGTGCAAGTCGGGGTATCGATCGCGCGTGGTGGTGGAAGCTCTCATCGCCGAAGGCGTCGCCTGGGGCTCCGTTTACAATATGGCCGGTGGAATCAAGGCTTGGCGGGCCGCCGGGCTGCCGATTGAGCAAGACGATACAGTCGCCTGTCTGTAGCGACACAATCAATCGCGTCGCTACACTGCGGACCCACACAGAGGCGCGCGCGGCGCTTTGAACCGCAGCGACTACTACCGCGGATCACAGGATTTGACGGATGGTCGGATGCCCCTTCAATTCCATCAATCCGATGAATTCTTGAATCTGTGTTCACAATCCGTTAAATCCTGTGATCTGTGGTACTAAGGCCCCCAATCACATAAAGGAGCAAGCGCGCCCATGCATGCTGCTTTATCCTTGCCCGTGCACGGGTCGCCACGAGGGACACAGGCTTGGGCGGCTGTGTAGGTGCAAAATCGTAAACCATCTCTATTTGTGTTTGTGGGATTCGGCGGTCCGCCGTGGGGCAGAGGGTTTATTATCTGAAAACCCGATGATTCACAAGCCTGCTGCACCGTGAGGGCTCCTCGGTTTGCTGGATCTATAATGTCGTCGCAGTAATTCGGATCGTTCCAAGAAGCAAGGGGACCTATTCCAACAAACTCGCATTGCCCGCCGCCCAAAGCCGCCCCGATGCGAGAGCAAACGGACTCAGGAGCGCCGATGGGATCGTTTGATTCAACCAAGAAAACACTATCGCAATTCAAATCGCTCGCTCCTCCGAAGGCATCGGTCCCTAAGTAAGTACAAAACTCTCTGCCATTGGTTATTACAGGAGCGCCAGGCCAGTCAGCGGCAAAATTTGTTCGTGCACATGTCTCTGCTAGAGGACCGGGCTGGTAATCACACACTTGTACGCCTCCCAATAAATGTTCACATGTGGCTTGAGGCGCCGCCACAGCGGCAGGGTCATTGAACCGATCAGTACAATACTGATTCGCCTTTGTCGCTGAAAAGGTGCATGTGGGTGGTGGTCCACCGCCTCCATCATCGGAAGAAAGATCGGTCGGGTCATCAGATTCTTCCGGCGGGTCAGGCAAGTCATTGCCTTTTTGTTTCCAAGGGCTTCGCGGCAAGTCGTTAGAAGAAGCTTGAGGAAGATCCACATCCTCCGCCGGACTGCTTTTACACCCCACGACCCCTGTCGCGACAAAGAGCACCGACACAAGAATTTTCAGCGACTGAAACATTTACCACACCATCCCCACTATCTTCAACGGAACCTACTTATACCAATCCCAACAAATAAGTTTTCAAATTCGTCAACTCCTCAATCGTTTTCCGTTCCCACCTCTTCTGGAGTCCTGCCCCTGCTCGGGGGCAGGGGCTGTGCGGGGGCACGCTTGCGTGAGCAGTCCACAAGTGTGGACTGCGTACCCCAAGCAGGGAAGGGGCCTTGGCTTTTGCCCCACAAAGTTTTGCGCTCCGCGCAAAGACTTTGCGGGGACCCCAAGTTCCGGCCCCGACCTGGAGACAACCTTTCACGGGAATGACAGGGAAGGGAAGGTTTTTTTCGCGGATTGGTATTATTCAACCAACTGGATCGGTGGATTGTGAGACGGCTTTGGTCACAACGTTACAAGAAGTGGCGGAACCGTGGCTGGAAGACGCTGCCACGTAGCAAGCTATACGGTGAGTTGGGGCTTGTTAATCTGCTCTCACTGATCCCTTCTTTGAACCGGCTGCAAGGCAGCCTTGTGAAAGCCGGATGCGGGAAAACCGCACGTCCGGTTTGAGCGGCGGACGGAGGCGAGCCTTTCAGTAGGCGCCTCCTCCGACCCGACAGTGATGAAACTGTTGAAAGACAGTGGAGCAAAGGGGTGACGTCGTCTGCTTGGCATCTTGGGGCAACCAGTGATGGGAGGAACCCAAGGTTCAGGCAAAGCTCTCTGCATGCGGGAGAGAGCTGGACGGTGGGAGCCGGATGACGCGAGAGTGTCACGTCCGGTTCGGCAGAGGGCCTAGGGGGGAAGTTCCCCTGGGCTACTCGCTTAATCGCTTGAATAGCATGGAAAGTCAAATAGTCCTCGTCGGCGGTCGAGCATCGGGCGCCCGCAGGTACAGCGGGCTGAGCTGTTCGCATTCATCCTTGTCCTCTTGGGTCGGGTCGGGGGTTTGGCGCAAGCGGTCGTGCAGCAGACACGCCAGACCTGTAGCGCTTGGGCCGTCAATCTCATGCAGCGCCCCGAGGCGCCGCAGGCAATTTGTCACTTGCGGTGTCAGGCCGCACCCTACGATTACTCCCGCCCTCGCGGCGACCGGTGCTACATCCGACTCAGCGAGCACGCGGGGGGGGTTTTGCGGCCGAGGCGGCCCTTGCTCATTTCGTGTCTCTTGGACAAACACTTCGCCGCGCCGCGCGCCAAGCACCGCCAGTTTGCACCGAGAGTCTGATGTCGTCCGGCTCGCCGCGAGCGCCAAGAGCGTCGGCAAACCCAGAGCAGGGATTCCCAACGCGGAAGCCAGGCCCTTGGCGTGAGCAATGCCAATCCGCACGCCGACGAAGGATCCCGGCCCAAGTCCCGCGGCCACGCCACCCAGCGCATGCACGGGTAAACCCGCCTGTTGGAGCACGTGGGCAACGGCCGTGGGCAGCTGTTCAGCGTGACGACGGCTTTGCAAAAGTGTTGCCTGGGCCAGAACGGAAGCTTGTTGCACCACGGCGACAATCCCGCGAGGGCAGGCGGTATCCAGCACCAACCACGGTCCGGTGGAAAAATTATGAATTATGAATGGTGAATTATGAGTCTCTTTTTCCAACGCGTTTAGGAGCTCATAATTAATAAATCATAATTCATAATTAACAACTTATGATTCTTTTTCAGGTTCGATGCAGGGATTCGCCTGTTTGTAAGCGTTAAACGAGACGATTTTATCTTCTTGCACCGGCAGACCACGCGGCACCAGACAACAGAGATATTTTTCGTTGCGTCCCATGATCGTCACTTTGGCCGGGTGGACGTAAGCGCCCCACTTGGACCCCTCGAGCTCTGTAGTGGATCGAGCCCCCGGGTAGCACAAAACGCTGTTGCCGTTGCGCAGCCGCTGCAAAACTTCTGCCGGCGCGGTGCGGGCTTGCGGCGTTTGCAACAGAGCCGCTATCTCGCCGGCGGACCGAACGAACAATCCGTAGTGCTTGGCGTCTTTGTCCAGCAGCAAGATATCACGCGCGTTTTTATATAAATAATGCTCTTCGATGCCGAGTTCCGCTTTCACTTTTTGGGCGTGGTTGACAAAGGCCGGGTCCGACAGCATGGGATCCTTGATGCCTTGCATCTGTTCAAAATAGCGCCCTTCCGTTTCCACCATGGTATCACGCAGTTCCTCGAACATTTTCGTCCCTTCTTGCTTGCGCACAAACTGCTGGATTTTGCCAGCTTTAAAAGCCATGATAACTTTGTCGTCTGTCACCACGCCTGTCAACAGCAGTTTTTGTGCATAGGAGTTGCCAATCTTGTCGCACAGTTCCAACCCGTTCATCATCCCGGGCATTTCGTAATCCGTGGCTACCAGCGAGACGCGGTTGAAACGGTTGGGATTTTCCGCTGTTTCATGCAGGTTGTCGATGGTGGCGGTAAAATGGTCGGGTCCGTCTTCGCTCGAGGGCTTGTGTTTGATTGTCCACCGCTCCAGCAGCGGGTCGGTGGCGGCGTGGTTGGCTAGGAATTTCAGCGCCTTGGCGGGGTTGGCAAACAGCACCAAACGACTCTGATCCACGCCCAACTGATGCAGGCGCCGCTTTGTCGTGCCTAGAAATTCCACATTGTCATCCACGATCACGAACCGCAACGGCAGGCTATAGTACGGAAACATCTTCATCTCTTCTTCTCCTTTGCTAACGCACCGTGAGTTAAATCAGCGGGAACCGGACGGTGAACCTTGTCCCCACTCCTAGCTCTGATTGTACGCTAATATCTCCGCCAAAGCAAATAGCCAAGTATTTGCACAAGTGCAGCCCCAGCCCCGTGCCCCCCGCCGTGCCGCTGCGGAATCGGTCGAACAGATGGGCCTGAACATCGGGCGCGATGCCCGGGCCGTTGTCCCATATGTGCAGCAGCCCCCAGCCACCCTTCACCTCGCACTCCAGCGTCACCCTGCCGCCCTGGAACCGGACATAGGTCAGCGCGTTGCGCAGCAGGTTGAACACCACGTGCTTAACGGGCACCAGCGAAGCGGAAAAGAAAAAGTCGGTGCCCTTGCGCCAAATCACCCGCGACCGCTCGCTAAAGCGGTAGGGATACTCTGAAAGCGCCGCCTCCACGCACGCATGCATGGAGCATCGCTCGATGTTAAAGTTGGCGTCGGGCTTGTCCTTGAGGTTCATCAACAGCATTTCCACCATGCACAGCGTAGCCTCGGCCACGCGCGCGATGGCTTGGCAAGACTCGCGCAGCTCGTTGAGCAACGCCGCGCCCGCATCGGCCAGCTTGGCCTGCCGCAACAAGTCTTGCAGCGTGTCTAGATTGGTCAGGGCGCATTGGGCCTCGCCCAACATCGAGGACAGCGGTGTGCGCATCTCGTGTCCCAAGCGGCCGCTGAGCACGCGATAGGCGTCTTCACGTTCGGCATGCAGCCGCGCTTGATTGCGCGAAAACAACGCCAGCGCCACCACCGTGCACACGGCCAAGCCCGCGAACTGGACCCACGAGATCACCTGGGCCGCCGCCGCGGGCACGTGCAGCCCGCCGGTGTGCAGCCCGTAGATCACCGTGCCCAGCAGGCCGCCCGTGCCGCAGACCACCGCCACGCTGATCGTATCCACCAGCACGCCCAAGGTGGCCAAGGCCGCCAGCGCCGCACCCATCCAATTGGCCGACAAGCCGCTATGCCACAGCATGTACGTGACGGTGGCGGGCACGCACCAGGTGACGGCCATGTACCACGCCACCGGCAGCGAGCGCTGCGCACGGGCGGGCAGACTAGTGTGCATCAGCAAGACGGCACACAGCACGCCGCAGCTAAAGCGCCACAGCAACACGTGCAAATGATAAGCCGGTTGCGTCTCGAACCACAAGCCGTGGGGCGTGAGCATGATGAATAGCACAAACAGAGAAAAAGCTCGGTATTGCGCGCCCCACTGCTCCACGCGCGCCTCGCACCACAGGCTCCCCTTGCGCCAACCACGGCCAATCCAGTTCAACGGTGAAGGGGCTGCTAAGGCTGCCGCCCCAGATTTTGCCAACGGCTTGCCCGCGTTTTTCTTGCGTGTCTTCATGGCTTGCCGCCGGGCTCCTCCGTTTTTTGCGTCTCTTCTTCTTTACTAACGTTTCGGCCCGCCGTTTTGTTCTCGTGCTCTTGTTGCTGTAGCAGCGCCCGTTTTTCTTGCCAATCCTTAAACCACGGCGTGTTCTTTTCCCACTCGGGGATAAAGATATCC
>JBCCEG010000019.1:0-11847 GCA_039030455.1 Myxococcota bacterium
ATCGACGTGCCCCAGCACTTCGGCCAGATCCCATCGGTGCAGCGGATCGAGGGCATAATGGTCGGCCGGATTGATGGGACCGGCGGTGTTGAAAAAGCGCATGTCTTTACGGTAGCAGAAACGCCCCGCTGCTACACGCGCCTCGTCGCTTCTTTATCTTATCGAAACATGAAACTCGCTAACCGGAGCCGGGGGAAATTCTCCGCGCATTCGGCAATCCCATCAATCCCGCTGACCCGTGGATGAAAGATGGCCGCCGTGAGTTTTTTCCGAACCTAAAGGAGAAAGAAAACGTAACCAAGAAGAACTCCCGGCGACCAAGGATTAGAGTAACACGATTTTGCCCTCAAGCAAGCATCCGTTCGAGAAAAAATCGTCAAAATGCGTTTTTTGCCTTTGCCGCCGGGCAATCTAGCGGAAGGAATCACGGGGCGTTGTCTTGATCCAGCTGATGCAATAGTGCCTGCGCGGCCAAGGTGTAGCCGTAGGTGCCCAAGCCGATAATGCTGCCCACGCAGGCGGGCGCAATGCACGATTTGTGGCGGAACGATTCGCGTTGATACACGTTGGTCACATGGACCTCGACGCACGGCAGCCCCACTCCGACAATCGCGTCGGCCAGGGCGTAAGATGTGTGCGTGTACGCGCCGGGGTTGATGACGATGCCGATGGCTTTGTCACGGCAAGTGTGTACCGCGTCGATGAGGGCGCCTTCGTGATTGCTGTGCACAAAGTGGAACAGACACTGGGCGGCAAAGCGCTGTTGCAGCGCATCGTGCAGCGATTGTAGTGTTTGCCTCCCGTAGAGCGCGGGCTCGCGCGTGCCCAGCAGATTCAGGTTGGCCCCCTGAATAACGGCGATGGTGGGCAACGGCGTCACTGGGGCACCGCTTGGCCCCAGTCTTCAATCGGCCAGCCATGGCGCTTGGCCTTGCGGCGCAGGCGGGGGTCGGGGTTTACCGCCACGGGGTGGCCCACGCGGCGCAACGCGGGGAGATCCCAGACCGAGTCGGTGTAAAACCTGCATTCGGTCAATGGAACGCCGTGTTGTTCGGCAAAAACGCGTGCCAGTTCCAGCTTGCCGCCGCCAAAACACATGGGTTCCCGCACGCGGCCGGTGTAGCACCCTTGCGCGTCCACTTCCAGATGCGTGCATAAACAGTCGTCTAGCTCCAACGCTTGCGTCGCGAGATTGGCCAGCTCTTGCATCGCCGATGTGAGGAGCACCAAGCGGTTGCCTTGGGCGCGTTGCTCATGCAGCGCGGCCAGTGCCCCCGGGCGATAGCGGCCTTGTATCTCTTGCTGGTAAAAGGCTTGCACTTGCCGTTGCAGGTCGCTTTGGCGCATGCCCGCGAAATCGTGTTTGACCGCGCGACGCATGGCCGACTCCACGTTGGCGATGCCAAGGTGATAGAGTGTTATCCAAAAGCCGCCGCGCGCCATTTGCCAGGCGCTCATGCGCTTTTGCTCCCGCTGCCACCGTATCCACAGTCGCGCCGAGTTGACCGACAGCAAGGTTTTATCAAAGTCAAAAAACGCAATCGCCATCTGTCTCCACCCTCGGACTTGCTCGCTTCTGCTTACCTAAAAACCATCGCCCCCACCCTGTCATTCCCGCCCCCGTTTTCACTGGGTAAACTCCAACCCCGAATCCACAAAGCAAGAACACAGCGGTTCTGGGACGGTTCTATTTACTGTCCTCTTATTTAGTGTATCTTATCCGGCGATGTATTTTCAAACGGGCATCATCGTATCGTTACGCTTGCGCGCTGCCGTACTGCAACGCGAAGCCGATAAGACTGTCGCCAATGTCGTAAGGCAGAAATGCCCACACCACGTCTAGCCCGAACCCACGCCAGGCAAAACCCGAGCCCAGCGCCAGGCGGTGTTTGTCTTGGGGCGCGAATGTGGCGTGGTATCCCGCTCGCAACGGCACCATGGAAAGCAGCAGATATTCTACCCCCAGGCTAAAGTGATGCGCCGTGATTTCCTCCTCTAGCAGCCCTTCCATCAGCCAGTCCGAGGCCAACGTCAACCCGTCGAGCACTCCTTGTCTGCTCGCCTCGTCCCACGTTCCCAACAGCGTCGCGGAGATCCCCGCGCCCACGGACATGGGCGCGCGCGCGCTGCGAGTGGGGACCAAGTTGTACGCCGCCGCGGCCAGTGACACCCGTTGGCCTAGCTGGGTCAAGATCCCCGTGTCCAGCGAGATCTTGTGCAGTGGCTCTTGGCGTTCATCGTCCGGCGAACCTCCATCGGCGTCGCCCAACTCACCCTCGCCTTCGCCGAACGGGGGGAGGTTGCGATAAGTGACGTTGAGGCCAAACCCCACGTTGCGTGTGACGATGGGAGAGGCCAGTGACAGGACAACGAGGTGGGCGAATGGATTTTGTCGCGGGGGGACCGGCTCAACGTCAAAAAAGTATCCCAGTGCCGCGGCTAAAAAAGGATTGGTGCCGGAGTCCATCAGCAAAACACCCGCGTCGTGCACCGGCCCGGCCGGCGAGGCACCGTAGGCACCCTGCACGCCAAAACGCCGCAAACGGACCAATCCTCCGGGATTGTACAGCGCCGCCTCGCCGTCGGTGGCGACAGCGCGATACGCTTCACCCAACGACTGGGAACGAATGCCTAGGCCGGGGCTTGCAATGGCCGCGGGAGCGAGCAGGCCAAACAAAAATAAAAAAAGAAACCTTGCTCGCACACCCTCACCGTGACAAGTCTATTCCAATCCATAAATGAGCCTGAAGGAGAGTTTGCTTCCGCCTGCCTTCATTCGCCGAGGGATGGAGTCTGAAGCGAGAGATTTGTCTGCTTCATGATGGCCTCCCAGGGCTTTGCCTTTGTCTCCTTGAGCTGTTTTGCGGCTTCATTATGGCTGATTTCATATTTGCATTCCACCAAGGCATTGTCGTTGCTGTGTCGTGCACGGGATTTCGTTAACTCAATGAGCAACTTGTTCGGCAAACGCACAACATACCGATTGATGTATTCAGCGGCCATTAACACCATGAAAACCATGAAACGCGAATTCTGTTTAAGTTTTCAAATTCGCCAACCCCTCAATCGTTTTCCGTTCCCATCCCTGCTTCCGGGATCTTCCAAAAAGATCGGCGGGCTGCTTTTCCGATGAAAAGTTGGCGGAACGCTCCAAAATGGATTCCCGCTGGAGTTTACTCCCGCGAAAGCGGGAGCCCACCAATGACAAAGTGGGGAGACCCGCTTCAAACCCGGATAAAAACGAGAGCCCAACAAAAAATCGTACACTTCCCTTGTCATTCCTGCGAAATTCGGGGTCCCCGAAAAGTATTTGTGCGGAGCACAAAACTTTTTGGGGTAAAAAGCAGGAATCCATTGAAAAAGTGCCAAAGAACGAATTCGACGGGTTTTTGGAAGGCCCCTTCCGCAGGGATGACAACTGGATTCGGGGCTGGAGATTACTCCCGCCCCCCGTTTTCACGGAGGGTAGGCTCCAGCGGGAGCCCACCGATGACAAGGATAGGAACGTTTTTTTCGCGGATTGGTATTATTTTGCATTTTTTGAAATAATCTCCATTTTTTGTTTGTTTTTCATGCGAGGTCGTGCATCGGCGGACTTGTCGGAAGCTTGGAGGCGGCAAAGGGGGAGCCATGCCAAGAGGGTATCGTGGATTTGGTTGGCTGGTTGTGTCACTGCAGCTGGCTGCGTCGGTTGCTCACGGCAGCGACAGAACACTCAATACGATTGAGCGAGATGCGTTATGTAGCCGGGTGGCTAGTTTGGTGTTACCCGGCGCGGACGGTCTAACGCTCCTTGGTGAAAATGGGCGTCTGATCTTGGGGAAGAGGCTTCGAGTATTCGACTATCCGATTAATCCTGTTAGTAGTGCGTGTTTAAGGGAGCAGCGAAGCACTCTTTTGGCGGCTCCCTCAGGCGATTTTTTGGCGGCCGACCTCACCATTTTGCCAACGGACGCGGTCGGTTTGGGGCTGGACGACCGATTGACACAAGTCACTAGAGTTGCCCCCCGTCGCCTTGAAGACGACTGCTGGTCTTGGCGACGGAGCGAATTCGTCATCTGCGGGATTCCCCGTTGGCTGTGGTTGTATTGACACTGATTATAGATTATGAACTATAAATGATGAATTATGGAATTATTTTTTCAAAACCTTTGGCAACTCATAATTCATAATTTATAATTCATAATTTCACGAAGTTAGCCTTGCTTTTTTCTGTTCGCGCGCGTTTGCGGCACACGGCCGTAAGCCGCGAAAAGCTGCCCCGTGGTGGCGCTTTCGCCGACGCGTGATTCGCGCCGGAGTTCATGATTAAGCCGCTGCTTGGTTTTGGGGTGGCGGCGCCATCGGGGGTGTTGCGGATTCATCCGCGACCGTACGATGGAATTGCGGAGGTGATGAACGAAGACCACCGTACCGTCCTTGAGAACTTTTTCCACCACGCCCACGTGGGTAAGCGGATCATCAAACAGGCCGTTGCCGGAGCGGTCGTGGGTGGCGTTGAAAAACAGCAAGTCGCCCGGCAAAGGTTGATCGCGGTGCAGCGCTCCTCCCTGTTCCTTGACGGCGCGGTAGAGGACACTAACGTCGTTTTCCCCGTGGAATGTCGCGCGGCCCCCCAAATCGATGCCCGCTTGTGCGTAAATGGCGCGTACCGTGCCCGAGCAGTCGGGGCGATAACGCTGTTTTTTGACGCGCAGGCCGCGCTTGCCCACGGCTTTCGCGGCCGCCTTGGCGATGCGTTTGCGTGCTTGTGGTGTATTGAGGTTGCCTAGGCTTTTGTTTGAAACGGGTTCAAGCTGGGGGAATGTGGCGGGTTCTTGCTCGACGGCCCGCTGCTGCTCGTGCCGGTGCATCAGACGCAACCGGCCCGAGTGGCGCATGCAGCCGCCGACCAGCGTCAGCGCGACGAGCAAGCCGGTTGTGGTGTCGCGGCGGTTCATGTCGGCCTGGGGACACGGGGCAATGTCAGCGGCAGGTAGATTGCGTGCGGTTCCCCGTCCAGCGCCGCGTAGGTGATCCACGAGCCCACCACGCGCACAACGTACTCGCGGGTTTGGTCGGTGGGGATAGATGCGACGAATGTGTCTACAGGCATGCTGGGCGGACTGTTCCGCCACCAGCGTGCTACGGCCCCGGGGCCGCGGTTGTAAGCGGCAACGATGAGAACAGGGTGGGGCAGCTTGCGCATGAGCCCGGAAAGATAAGCGGCGGCCAGTTTGGCGTTGAGTCGCGGATCGAGGAGTTCGGTGGAACTAGGAGCCGGCAAGCCGAGTTTTTTTGCCTCGTCCGCGGCCGTGGTGGGCATGAACTGAAACATACCGTGCGCCCCGGCCCACGAAACCTCTCGGGCACTAAATTGACTTTCCTCGCGTGCCACCGCGCGGAGCAACGTTGCGGGAAAATCGCTTCCCGCCGCGGCCTTGTCGATGATTTCCGCGTGCGCTTTCGGGTAAGATAAGCGCCATTTGACGGGCTCTTGTTGTGGGAAGGCGGCGGGGACCGCCCACCCCCAGCCACGCATCAGTCGGTGGCATAACGGGAGAGCTCCCGCTTGGTGCAGAATGAAAGCCGCTTGCAGGCGGTCCGCGGTGTTGTGTAGCGACGAGGCACCGGTGGCAAGAGCCGAGACGGCCTGGTCCGTGTAGCCCGCTTGGAGCCACCGCTGTGCTTGTTTCACCAGCGCGCTGCCGGGTTTGCCGCCTGGAGCGCACTCGCTCACGGTGGCAAAGGGATTAGCGTATTCGCTCAAGGCGTCGCCCGCCACATAGCCGTGCGCGACCGAGCGCAGCAAGAGCCGCGCCGCCAGATGACCGTGATATGTCGCGGGGCGTTGTTCGGACAGTTGCCGCAGGATTTTGGCGCCGTATTGGCGTTCGTGAGAGTTGGCATTGGGTGCTAGCGAGTCGACGCGGGGGTGTAGCAGCAGCCGCCCGTGCCAGTAGACCGCTTTGTCTCGCTCTGCTCGCGCAATGCGTTTATTCAAGTGAATGGCGCGCAGCCGTTGTCGCGCGGTGTGGACGTTGCCATGCCGCGCCTGCTCCAGCGCGGCGGTGAAACGGGCACGCGGCACCATATCGCCGTCGGGGAACTCCCGCAGCAAACGCATCAGCGTAGCGTCCGCTTGGTTGGGGCGTCCTTGGGCGAACAAGACATTGGCTTGCCACCACAACACATCGTCCGCCAGCCCTCGACCACCGGGGTCCTTGGCGTGGGCGCGCGAGAACGTGTCGGTCTCTCGAATAAACAGTTGCGTGGCTTGTGGGTCCGCGCCGGGGCGTGATAGGCGAATCGAACGAATGCGCAGACTCATGTATGCCGCGTTGCGTCGCCACGGTTGCGGGCATTGCCGTAGCGCGGAAAAAGCGGCGAGAGCCTTATCGTATTCGCGCAGCCGGCGGTCCAGCTTTCCCAACAAATACCCCACTTCGCACAGAAAAGCCGCTTGCTCTTGCCCTTGGAGCGGCGTGGCTTGCAGTTGTCGCAGTGACCGGCGTGCTTGTTCATGGCGGTGGCGTTGCACCAACACCCGTGCCTGTCGCAGGCGTTTGGCGGTTGTCAGTTGCCGTCGTTGCCATGCTTGACCCCAAGGGGTTTGCAGCGCTCGCTTGCTCGAGGCGGTGTCGGCGAATTCCGTGATGAGCCGGTGCAGAATCTTGTGGCGTAGGGCCTGGTGCTGCTGCTTGGACGCGGCGCCCGCGATAGCGAATAGAATGTCGGCAAAGCGTTCTCGCGTCGTAGTGTCCCACGCATTGTCCGGCGGAAGATCAACCAACGCGCGCGGTTGCCCCATGCCGGTGCCGCGCACGGAGGATTGAGCTGCTTGCAGCACCAGCTTGGTCAGTCCGTGCTTCAGCAAAAAGGGAACGGCCCGGTGGAGCACGTCCACGTTATGCGCCCATAACGGGTCGCGCAGCACGGCCGCCCAGTGGGGTTTTGCTTGGCCGCCGCGCGGCTTTGATTGACTTAAACACCATGCCAATTCCAACCGAGCGGCGGGAGCCAGCAGCGGGTCGCGGAGGGCGCGAGCGTGCTTGTCGCAAGGATTGCGCGTGGGGGGTGTTGCCGCCGTCGCCGCGTGACTCCCAACGATTAGGGCGATTGCTAGTAGGGTTTGCTGTCTTTTCATCCCCATTGTTTTTTGATGATATCAAACACAGCTGTTCCCGTGACAACACGCCGCCGGGCGGCATCGACAACTTTGCCGAACTGGGGCCTGTCATCAAATGATACCAATCCCAACAAATAAGTTTTCAAATTCGCCAACCCCTCAATCGTTTTCCGCTCCCATCCCTCTAAACTTTGGACGCAAATGAGGTAGCGGCAAGGGCAGGAAGCATTTTGGATTGCGGCGCCCCCGCGCCGCTTTGCTGTGCGGTCGCTTGAGACCGCTTTCCCTTGGACGTCACGCTGCGCGAGCCACCGCTGCTCGCGGTCACGACCATGCACCATGCGGATTCCCTTTTGTTCTCGACCCGCGGAAGCGCTGCCAGAAATGCTGCTTTTCGCCGCGGCGGCATCGCGGCAGTGTTCCGGCGACGCACTACTCGATAAAATGCCCATTGACGCTAACGCTATCAAACACAGCCGTGGTCAACGAGCCTGGGTTATGAGAGGTAACAGCCAATCCCACGTAGTCGTTGCCGGACATGGCAACGGTTTGCATGCCCAGCGATATCCAGGGGCCGTTGGGGCTGTTGATGGAGTAAAATCCGTGGTAGGTATCGCCGCTGCGTGTCAAGCGCAGGTACTTGGACATTACCGTGTTATCTTTCGGGAAGACATAGCCTGCCAAGGCGCCGGTGCTCGTACGCCATTGCATTGCCACGCGGTTGTCGGGCCGTTGCAGCACAAAAACAAACTTGGCATCTGGGTTTAGCGAGTCGCGAATCATAATGCCGGCTTTTGCCCATTCGTGGGTGTTTTCTACCGAGACCACGCTGGCAATAATTTCCACATCGCCGCTAACCTTTTCGTACACGTAGTGGAACTGGTCGGAGGCATGCCAAATGTCCGAGCCGGCGCCCTTTACCGTATAGGCATCGTTGTTTTCATGGGTGCTACCCGACGGTGTCAAGTGGCCGGGGATGTCGTGGTGATTGCGAAAAATGCCAACGATGTTGAGTGGCGAGTCATGTTGGTATCCTTCCGCGCAAGCGCAGGTGTAACTCCCCGCCGTATTCATACAGGTTTCGGTAACGGCATCACAGGTATGGGTTCCTACAGTACATTCGTCAACATCAACGCAAACATTGTTGCCGTCTCGTTGGTATCCTTCCGCGCAAACGCAGGTGTAACTTCCCGCCGTATTCATACAGGTTTCGGTAACGGCATCACAGGTATGGGTTCCTACGGTACATTCGTCAACATCAACGCAAACATTGTTGCCGTCTCGTTGGTATCCTTCCGCGCAAACGCAGGTGTAGCTGCCTAGTAAGTTCATGCATATTTCGGTGGTGATGTTGCAAGTATGAGTTCCCGCGGCGCATTCGTCGATGTCTTGCCTGGGGGAGCTAAAGAAGGAAGCATCCGTTTTGGATTGGCGTTGTTGGTTGATTTCGTCGCCAGGCTCGCCGTTGCCGCCGCCATCCGTTTTGGGTTTGGGGCCGGAGGCTAGTTGATAAAGATCGAAGGTCGTGTCCCCTAGGCCCGGGCACCCAACCAGTTGCACAGTCACCGCTGAGACAAGACAGAGCTTGATGACTGTTCCCCATACCGTGTGCGCGGCCCACTTGTTCATATAGAGAGGAACAGATTATCGAACCTTGTTATTTCTATTTCAATATTTTATACTTTTAATCTCAAAAGCTCTGAATCCAGCGAGAATCTAGAAAATAATACCAATCACAAGGCCAAGATATAAGTTTACCCCCGCGAAATTTGTTTGCTCCCAAGCTTGCCGTACCGTTCATCCAGCATGCGCTTTCTTTCCTCGGCGTCGCGCTGTCGGCTCCTTTCTTCAGCCAACCGCAAGGCTTCTTGCATCAGTTTCAGGTGCTTGCGTTCTTGCTCTTGCCGCCGCGCCGCCTCTTGCCGCATCTCTTGCGTCACGCGCGGCGTCCAAAATTCAAAAGTCGTGGTGCCCTCGTTTGGGTCCGAAAAAACGTGCGACTCGCCGTCGCTCGCTTGCGCCACGCTGTCGCAATACGCCGTGCCCGTGCCGCTGCCGCCCTCGCGCCGACTAAAATTTTCGTCGAACACATGGGGCAGCTGCGCGGTGGGGATCACCTTGCCGCTGTTGCGGCAACACAGCTTGCCAAAGGTGTCGTGCTTGCGTGGGGGCTTTAGCCACAACCGGATCCAGTCGTCGGGGCCGGTGTGCTGCCCCGCGTTTTCCACCACGTTAACCACCAGTTGCGCCCAAAAAAACTTGTTGCCGTAGAGCTCGTAGTCGCGGCTCGTATCCACCGTGAGCCGCCCGCGCACGTCTTTGGAAAAATTGCCGTAGGACAACGCCAGCGCCACGCACTCGCTAGCCTTGAAAATTTCGCACTTGGCCGCGATGTTGAGCGGATCCTTGACCTTGTCGATCAGCTCCTTGAGGAATGCAATGCCCTCTTGGCTATGCTCTTGAATGTCGCGCACGGCATTCTCAAGCATGTTGTAGCGGGCCGGAGTCTTGGGTGTGAACTCGGGATCCGCGGGCGCGTGCTTTTTGTGCGCCCGTACCAGTTCCTCCATATCCTCCCGCAGCGGCGCGGCGGCATCGCGGCAGTGCGCCAGCGGCCGCTTAGACTCGTGCGCCGCCACGCGCTCGCGCAGTTGCGACGAGGCCAGCGCGCCCCGCGTGATCGTCTCGCGACTGCGGGAAAATCGCCAGACAATCACGAACCCAAGCGCGGCGGTGAGCAAAAGCAGCGGCCCGACACCGGCGGCGACGTTTAGCCAGCCATGCGTGCCGCCCAGCAACCGATAGGGCAACCACCCCAGCACCGCGCACCCGCCGATCAGTCGCAAGACGGTGCCCGGATGCACAATGTTCGTGACCATGAGCCCGCCCACGCACACAAAGGCAAAATCCTCCGGCGCCCCGCCGCCGCAAAACAACGCGAACGTGGGCACCACCAGCGCCGCGTACGGCATCACCGCCATCCAATACGCGGCCAGATAACGCCTCACGAAACCAAGCGGTAGATAGGCCCGCAGACCCATCAACGTGCACAGCAGCAACGCCGCCACCCGCAAACCTAACAGCCAGAAAAAGTGCGGCGCCTCGGGGTCGATGTGCGCGTAGGGCAGCAACTGGATCGCCGCCGCCGCCGCTACCGACTCCGTGTACGGAATGCCGTAAAATTGCTCCTGCTCGCGGCTAAAGCGCAGGTGCTTGGCGGGCGTCCACACATACCGATCGATCAACTTCTTGGGCGACAGTGGACTGGTGCCCGCGAAGGGATTGTCAAAATGCCCCCGCTTTTCCGGCGGATCAAAGCAGCGGGCGATCAAGAGGACGGCGGCGCTAAGCATGGTGCTGGGAACTAGCGCGCTGCGCAACAGTCCTTGGCCCTGTACCCACCCCGACTTCCACAACAGGGCCGTTGTCAACCCCGTGCCCGCCGCCAGCAAAAACGAGCGCGAGCTGGCTTGAATCCCCATGACGCCGATGATGAACGGCATCAGAATCATCGGGTTCCAGAACATGTAAGCAAAGGTTTTTAGGTTATAGAGACTATCTAGGTTCAGAACGACGATGATGGCCAAATTTCCCAAGATAAGACCGGTTAATTGTGCAAGCCGTAACTCGTTTTTATCGGAGAGGGATGGCCATAACGGTTTAATGACATCGTGTGCCAGACAAATGCTGGCGGCGTTCAAGTTGGAGTCAGCAGTGGACATGACCACCGCCAGCAATGCCACAATAGCAAGTCCCTTGACTCCACCAGGTAAAATAGTGTCCATAACATGCAAAAAGGCCAAATCAGATTTCAAGGAAGGCGCTAGGCAAAAAGCAATAAGACCGATGCAAGCTACGCACAGGTTTATGGGAACGCCGATGAACGCAGTTTTCTTAAAAGCTTCAACACCTTGGCGAGCGTCTCTAGCCATCAGCAAGCGTTGAATGGTGGCAGGGACAAGAAACGGAAAACAGTAAAAGACAAAGAGATAAACATACTCCGCGTCTTCTGCGGTTTGAGGAAAGAGCTTAAGCTTTTCCGACGGGAGTTTGTCAAGGAACGCTTCCGTGCCTCCCAAAGTGTGAACGCCGATAATGCTAACCAAAGGGAGCGCCACTACCAGTGCGCAAAACTGTATAACATCAGTGTAGGTAACCGACTTGGCACCGCCAAAACACGAGTAAAGTACCACCAACTCCGCACCGATAATGGCCCCAGTAAGCCGAGAGAAACCGAAAAAATGTTCACAGAGGTAGCAAATAGATCCTACTTGTAGCGCTAACACGCCCAAGCTGAAGAGCATCCCCGCCACGCCGGTCAAAAATTTGGCTGGCCTGCCGTAAAAACTTTCCATCATATCGCCAGCGGAGATCATGCCGCGAAAGCGCCCCACATATGGGGCAATAAACCTTGCTGTAATCAAATGATTAAGAAAAATCCCTGGCGAATAAGTAATTACGTCTATCAATCCAACGCGAAAAGCGTCCGCAGCCAGAACAAGCACTGCGCCTCCACCCTTCTCCGTAGCAAACAACGTCGCCACAAGAATGGCCGTGCCGTACCGCTCCTTGTGGCCGATGGCAAAGTGTTCCATGGTCTTGACGCCGCGCCCCTTGACGATGCCGACGATCAGGGTGACCAGCAGATAGAGCGCGACAACGCCAAAGTCAAGCGTCAATAAGCGGTCGGACATACGCGAAACTCCTTACTCGGATTCACGGGATTTAGCGGATTGTCG
>JBCCEG010000020.1:0-11546 GCA_039030455.1 Myxococcota bacterium
ATCACGGTGTGGACTCGGGTGGTGCCGGGGGACAATCAGCTGATCGTGCAGGACTTTGGCAGCGGCATTTTGGCGCGGTTCATCCTGTGGATTCTCACGGTGTTTTACACCCAAAGCGCCGACGGCACCGGCGTGGGTCTGGGCATATGCGACCGAGGCATGCACCGCATCGGCGGGCGGGTGACCGTGTGGTCGCTGTGGGGCGTGGGCACGATGATCATCTTCCACTTTCCGCCCGCGCCCGCGGAAAAAATTCGGGAGCACGAGGAGCAACTGGCGCAAGAGCGTCGGCGGCAAGAAGAAGAGCGGGCCAAGGAACGCCGAGAGCTGCAAGAGCAGCTGGCCCGTGCCCGCGCGCAGTTGGAGCAAATTCCACCCCGCCTGCGCGACCAAGCACGCACACAGATCCGCGAGCTAGAGCGGCGAGTGGGGGCGGCCAACGTGTCATCCTGAGAAGGCAGGGGTCCATGTGGATTCCCGCTGGAGCCTGCCCCTGGCTGCTGCTGAACAGGGCAGGGAATGACAAGGATGGGAACGTTTTTTTCGCGGATTGGTACCATTCCCGCGAAATTCAGGCTCCGGATGTCCGGGCGACTTGATACCGGTCGCGTCAGTTTGCTTTGTTTTCCGCCGGGGTCGCGGTAGCACCTTTTGGCGCGTTGAGACCCGAGGGGTTCTTGTCCGTGGACTTTTTGCCATCGGTAGACGTTGCGGAAACTTCGTCGCTGCCTTTTGATATTGACTCTTCCTCTGTTTGTGCCGCCGCGGCTGTCGTGGTCGCTACCTCGGAGCTAGCGGTTTCCGCGCCTTGTGTCTTCTTCGAGGAGGGCTGCTGTTGTTTCTTCTGTTGAGAAAGCTCCGGGCCGTTTGAGGTTCCATTTGCTTGGCGTTCGCTGTTATCGGCATTGCCTTTTTGGTCGGAGGGTTTGGTTGCCAGCGCCAACTCGCGGCACACGCTAAAGTACCGTTTTTGCAGTTCGCCAAGGCGTTCTTGCGCTAACTGTAACTTGCCTCGGCCTAGCGCTAGCAGTTGTTCGTTTTGTTCCGCTTTGCGGTACACGCGTGCGACTTGAGGGAGAAGTGTTTCGGGTAGCTGCTGCAATTCCGGTGGGAGCGCTTCGCGAGAAGCGCGCTCTTGCGCCTCGCGGCGTTTTTGCTTTTCTTTGTAAGACTCTACTTCTTTGGAGAGCCTGTTAACAACACTTTTTTGTTCCTGCAGTCGTTGTTGTAATTCTTGTTCAATCTGCTTTTGGGTTTCTTCTTTTGCGAGTTGCAGCTGGTGGGTGAGAGCCTGCACTTCTTGGCGTAGTTTATCCGCTTCACTACCGCTGTCGAGTTTGTCTTGTTGCCGCGCTTCAGCAAGGGAAGAGGCCTGCCGTGGGGTACTCGGATGGACGGGGGGATTTTTCTTTTCGTGGTTGTCCCCGTGCCGCCGCGTGCCGAGTTGCTCTAGCCGGCTTCGCAGTGCTTGGCACTCCTGCCGCAGATGATTGAGCTTACCGCGGCTGTTCGCAACCACATAGGCTGCGGTGAGTATGGCTCCTATCGCTATCAAAACTGCGACGATGGTTGTGATCACGTTGGCTCCCTAGTTAGTTTTGAGGTTGCGATGGGTTTGGGTCCGCCGGGGTTGCCACACCCGCCTGAATGCTTTGGGCTTGGTCATGACCATTGACAAGCTCGGGGATCATAACAACTCCGAACAAAGCTTCTTCGAGGGTGTCGGCGAAAACCTGCTTTTCAGGGATTTGCGGCGCTTGCTCGCTACGAATCTCGGCCAAGCAGGGAGCGGCACCCAGTTCAATGCCCGTTTGAGGCGGGGAATTCTGTGCCGGCTTACCACCCCTCGGATGTGTTTTTCCGGGAGCGGGCGCGGTTGCCGATCTCTTCCGCCAGACGGGCCTCGTGTGACTGCTACTGGCCGCCATACCGGCCTGACCTCGGCGCTCTTCCTTGAGTTCAATGGAGTTCCCTTCTAAACGCGCGTTTCCGAGAACGTCAATGTCGATGTTGTATGTGTCGCAGAGCTGGATGAGTTCGCGACGCTTGTGATTGTTAAGCACGGAGGCCACCTGCGTGGGCACGGAGACATTGAGTTTGGTCAGTTGAGTCCGCTTGCGGGCCAAGTACCCGCTGATCCGTCGCAAGGCGTTGAGCGTGAGGCCTTCCGCATCGCGCACACGGCCGGTTCCGTCACAGTGCTCGCATGCGACGTGACTGATCAAACGATGGGATTGACGCAAGCGTTGTCGAGTGAGTTCAAGTGTCCCGTTCTCGCCAATGTGCCCTACCTTGGTTCGCGCTTTATCCGTTCGCATCAAGGCAACGAGACGCCTCTCGATATCGCGCTTGTGGCGCGGGGAGACCATATCGATGAAGTCCACGACAATAATTCCCCCTAGATCACGCAGTCTAAGCTGTCGCGCGATCTCCTCGGTGGCTTCTAGATTTGTCTTGTACACGGTAGCTTCATGACCGACCTCGCGTGTGGCGCTGCCCGAGTTCACATCGATGGCAACGAGTGCTTCGGTTTGTTCAATGACAATGTAGCCCCCCGACGGCAGTTTGACCTCGCGTTGGTGCAGCTTTTCGATAGCCTGTTCGATGCCGTAAAATTGGAAGATGGGTTCCTTGCGTCGATAACGTTCTAGGAGTTTCACAAGATCAGGCATGTGTTCGTTAAAGTAAGCGCGAGCTTCCTCGTAGTCCTCTTCACTATCAATAACGACGGATTTGACGCTTGAAGAGAAATAATCGCGAATCGTGCGAACAGTGATGTCGGGCTCGCGGTAAAGCAGGGTAGGGGCACGGCCTAGCTTAGCGGCGCTGCTGATGCGCTCCCACTCCTTGCACAGGTGCTGAAAGTCCCTGACTAAATCTTCTTGCGTGGCATTGACACCGGCGGTTCGTATGATGGCACCCATTCCCGCGGGCATTTGAAATCTACTTAACGCTTCTCGCGCCGTTTTGCGCGCGGACTCGCCGGCAATTTTGCGAGAGATGCCGTTGCGGCGATCACTAGAATGCATCAAGACAACATAGCGACCCGGGACCGACAGATACGTTGACGAAGCCGCGCCTTTGTTGCCAATCTCGTCTTTTGTGACTTGAATCACGATTTCTTGGCCCGGCGACAGCGCATCCGAGATTTTTACCCTGCGATCTAGCTCGGCATCACCAGCATAGATCTCCGGTCGAATCTCCGAAAACGGCAGAAACGCTTGGCGCTCTTCGCCAAAGTCAATAAAGGCGGCGTCAAGACTGTCTTCCGTGTTGGAAACGATTCCTTTGTAAATGCTCCCTTTGCGCTTTGTTCGGCTCTGCGTTTCAATGTCGAGATCGGCTAGCCGACCGTTTTCTAGAATGGCGATGCGAATCTCTTCGGCCAAGCTTGCGTTGATGATAATCTCTTTAGGCATGTTTTCTTACTCTCGCTTTGGGGGGCGTGCTCGCTTTTTGTTCTCATGAAGTGCATGGCAAATGCCCCTTTGGTTTTTTGAAACCCTTGATTTCCACCATAGCAGCCCCTTATCGTGGTATCAATTCTTCGGCGGCCCAATCGATTTTTCCGTGGCTCCTGAACCTCTTGAAACTGACCCCTACGAGCGTGATGGGTTTGCCGTTGTATTTCTCTTCGTCTAGATAGGGCTTGTACGTTTTTGTGTCTTTGATCTGCCGCACCGCTTCTTGGGGGGTGGTGGCGTCCGCCTTCAGCTCAAAGAGGTAGATGCGGGTCTTGGTGTGGATTACGGCGTCGATCCGACCATGGTGCGAACTGACCTCCGAGTGGGGAAAAAGACCTGCCCGATCGTTGATGAGATGAAATAAGGTGTGGTAGAAACCTTCCCAAAGGCCTTTCCCTCGATCGCGCTGGCGCATTTGGTAGGGAATGCCTTCAATGATCGCTTCCATTTGTTCGAAGTATGCTTTGAGATCCTCCTCCCGCAAAGCGTGCACAAGCGCTGTGCGCTTCGGGGCGCATCGGTATTCGGCCAACTGCTCCACGAACGCTTGCTCCACTTCCAAATTCGGGTAGTGCACCCGATAAAGCAGTTCGTTGGTTTCCACGCGTCTGCAATCCTCGATGGTGAGGTAACCGGTCTGCACCAGCAGCGGCAGCAATTCTAGCCGCTCCACGTCCCACGCCTCTTGAAATCTTCGGTCGGGGACCTCGTAACCCACGAAGTTTCTCTCTTGTTGGGGTTGCCGATCGATCAGATGGAGGAGAAACGTCGGCGTTCCCGTCTTGTACCAGTAGCTGCTGAAGTTTCTATTTTCAAACAGCAGCAGGGTTGTAAAAGGGTTGTACACGCGCGCGTCTTTCTCGGAAAACCGGTAGCCGTTGTACCACTTTTGGACCCAGCCCAGCACCTCTTGGCGATCTTGCCCGAGCTTTTGAGCCAACCGATCGATGTGGCCGGCGAAGTTCTCTCGCAACTCCGAGTCGGTGTAGCCGACCAACTCGGCGGCCCGCTCCGACAGTGTCAAATCATCCAGATTGTTGAGCTCGGAGAAGACGGACGTCTGCGCGAACTTGCTCACGCCGGTGATAAAGAGAAACCGCAGGTTTTTGTCGTCTTTTAGAGCGCCGTAGAATTTTTTGAGCACCGCTCGGTTTGCCTTGGCGGTTTCCAAACTTCCTTCCCCCAAGTTATCCACGAGGGGTTTGTCATACTCGTCGATCAGAACGACAACTTGCTCGTCCTGGGCTAGACGCTCGATCAGGTCTTCCAACAGATCACTGGGCACGCTACTCGGCCCCAGCTCAACCTTGTGCAGGGCCGCCATTTTTCGTACAGCCCGACACAACCCCTGTTGGAGGTGTTTGGCGTTTTCATTAGCCACACGCGACAGGTCCAGCCGGATCACCGGATACTGCTTAGACCAATCCCACCGGCCCTCCTTGCCGATCCACAGATTCTTGAACAGCTTTTGCTTGCCTTGAAAGAGCGCCTCCAGCGTCGAGATCAGCAGCGACTTGCCAAACCGGCGCGGGCGGGAGAGGAAATAGCGCCCTTTGGATTTCCGCAACAGCCGGTGGATCTGCTCTGTTTTGTCCACATAGACAAAGTTCCCCTCCACGAGATCGCCAAACGTTTGCATGCCTATGGGAAGATACTTGAGGTCTTGGGGCTGCTCCTCGCTCGCGGCACTGCGTCGCACTGTCGTCATCTCCACTGTTCGATGTCCGATAATCCATCGAATCCCATCGAATCCCGTGGCCTGCGATACTAGAGTATCATGCAAAAGCCTGCCTCCACAGGGTCTTGATGCTCGGCGGAAGAGGTGCGAGGGTGGTGATTGCCGTCGCTTAAACGAGCGGTTTTGCCAAAACGCAAGTTGGGTCGCGAGAGGTTGAATTGTCGTGCCTGAGTGGATTGCCGTAGGAATCGTTTCCCTATACGCGCTTGTCATCATTGCCGTGGCCGGTGCCCCCGGACACGGTGGAAAAGGCTCGTCGGAGTTCGCACTGGGGGATGGGCGGCGGCCGGTTTGGGTTTTGGTCGGCACCGTCACCGCCACCTTGCTCGCGGCCATGGGGCCGCTGGTCGTCGTTGACAGAGGATTTCACGCGGGATGGTTTCTGATCGTGCCGTCCTTGGCCGTGCCGATTGGCATGGTCGCGCTGGCCCGCTTTGCCGGTCCGCGCATGCACCGATTCGCCGACATGCTGTCGCTGGGCGAAATGCTGGGCAGCTATTACGGCGCCACGACGCGTTTCTTGGTCGGCTTCGCTTCCGTCGGTGTGTGCATGGCGGTGCTTGTGGCTCACCTGCGCGTGTTGGATCGGTTCATGAGCGCGAGCTTGGGCGTGGATCAACCGTTGCTACCGTTCGCTGTCGCGGGCGCGGCGGTATTGGCCGCGGGCGCGGGAGGAATGCGCGCGCTGGTCAAGACCCCTGTGCTGCACGTTCTTGCCGCGTTGGTGTTGGTGCCGACCCTGTGCGTTCTGGGCGTTCGAGCCGCGGGCGGGATCTCCCCCGCGATCGCCTCTTTCCATCAAGTCGCGGCCAAGGATCTAGGCGAGTTTGGTTGGTGGCCGTGCGTGGCCGCGTTCGCGGCGCTTGCGTTGCCCGTGCTGGACCCCGCGATCATGCAGCGGTTTCTCATGGCGCGAGCACGCAGGCAGGCGGAAACCGTGTTCGGCATCGGGGCGGTTTTGGCGGTGCCGCTTGTGTGCGCGCTGGGAATTCTGGGCATGCTGACCCGCGTGGCGACGCCGGGGGCATCCGGTGTCCGGGGGTTGGTTCACATTTTGGGACACGTTGCTGCGGGTCCCGCCGGCAGTGTCCTCGCTCTGGGCATCGTCGCGTTATTGCTGGCGGGAATTGAAAGCTATGCCCACGCGGCGGGCGTGGCACTGGTCAACGACGTGTTGCGTCCGCTATGGCCTGGACGAACAGGGCTTGCCCCCCGCGACGAATTAACCGCCTGTCGCCGTGCCGTGTGGGGGTTGGGTGCCTTGGCGCTGGGGTTGCAATTCGCCCCCGCGCCCGCGGCGATTCTTGGAGAGCTGGCGCGGTATTGGCACCCCATCATGCTGCTGCCTGTTCTCAGTTGCATCTTCCAGTGGCAAATGCCGCCGCGCACGTTCGCCGCGTCCGTCGTTATCACGGTGGTTGCCTTGCGAATCTGGGGCTATTTCTACGACGACGGCGCTCTGTTCGTGCCGTATTACATCGTGCTGGTAGGAGTGATCTTCAACTTTTTGGGAGCCCTGTTCACCTACAGCTGGGAGAGCGATCCGCTGACGGTAACGCCCCTGCCCGAGCTACAACCCAAGATTCCGCCGGGAATTTTGGCCTATGTGCCCACGCCTCAAAACATCCTGCGCTTTTGCACTAGGCGCGTGGAGGTGTTTGGCGAGCAATACACCAACTTTGGCGCCTGGGCGCTCGTCAACTACATGTTGCCGTTTTTCATGTGGTTCGATTTGGAGTCCGAGCACTTCGACATCATCCTTTACTTGCGCATTATCGGCGGCGCCACGTGTTTCATGATGGTGGTGCGCGAAAAGTGGCTACAGCATTGGCACTACTACATGCCCGCCGTGTGGTATTTCGCGCTGTTCTTCTGTCTGCCGTTCTCGGGTTTTTATATGTTCCTGGCCACGGCCGGCCATCTCACGTGGACCATCAACCTGGCGTTGTCTTTGCTGATGTTGAGCATGCTGGTGGATTGGGTGGGGTTTTTCGTGTTGCTGCCCCTGGGGGCGAGCGTGGCCGTGGGGCTGTTTTGGCTATTCGGCGGTGATTTCGCTCCCTTGGCGCTGCTGTCGACCCACGACATTCAGTTGGCGTTCTACGTCAACATTTACGCCGTGCTCATTGGGGGTTTACTGTCGCGCAACGCCGACAAGCTGCTACGCGAGCGCGATCGAGCCGTGGAGCGGGTCAGCGCCGACATGGCACGGGATTTACGCCCCCAGGCCGCGGCCATCACGCTGCGGGCCAAGCACGCGCAACGGCACATGCCCGCTCTGCTGGCGGCTTACCAAAAAGCCAGGGAGGCGGGACTGGACGTGGAGAACATCACTGGGGCCGACTTGGCCGCGTTGCGGGAACTCACCGAGACGGTACAGCAAGACTCCAACCGGATCTTGTGGCTGATCAGCGCGCTGCGGATGGATCGCGCCTGCTATCCGCCACCCATGGAGCACGAGTTGCAAGAGATGACGGTGTACTCCGTCACCGAGTGCGTCGAAGAAATGCTGCGCGAGTATCCGTTTGTTTCCCAAGACCAACGCCGCCGTGTGTCATGGCGGAGAAGTTTGGACTTCCCCGTGCGCGGTGACAAAAAGTCGATTAAGCAGCTGTTGGCGGATCTGGTCACCAACGGTCTGCACCACACCCAATCAGTCCCCCGTCCCCTCGTCACCATCCGGCTGGAGCGCGACCGCGTGAGCAACATGGTGTCGATCTGCAACAACAGTCCGCGCATGCACAGCCGCATCGAGGATCGCATCTTCGACCGCTATTACAGCACCACCGGGCGGTTGGGCCTGGGCCTAACGCACAGCCGCGAAGTGATGCACAGGCACTTGGGCGAGATCGTCTGTCGACCCAAAAAAGACGGCCGCACCGAGTTCTTGTTGGTTTTCCCCAAGTGGAAACCCGATCCCAAAAACTGGGAGCATTACCTGACCGAGGGCATCTACCAGCTGTCTATTTCTTCACGTTCTTCTTGAGAGAAAAGTGATGCTGTGACGTCCATACGAGCTGGATAGACGAAATCGCTGGTGACTGTTATGACATGGGGAGGGGCGCGTGGGGTTTAGTTGACTGTGGAAAAGTCAATTGAAAAAAGAGGAACTCGCCGTTGTTCAATCAGGCCGAAGCTTTTAGGAGGAGCAGTTGTGAAACACTCGCTTGTTAGAAAAGGTTGCTTGTTGATCTGCGCGGCGGGCGTGTTGACCTGCACGCCCAAAAAGCCGCCGACGGCAAAGGAGTCTTCGGCGTTGTGTCGGCACGATAGTGATTGCGTGATGCCGCGCGCGGATGGGTCACAACGTCAGGGTGTGTGTATTGCCGGGACATGCCAAGAGTGTGTTGCCGATGAGCACTGCCCTCAAGGAGAGGTCTGTAACGAGGGGCAATGCACGCCTCCCGCCGAAGAATGCGGCGCGGATGCCGATTGCGAATCCGGCTCTGTTTGCGCCGCCGGGCGTTGTCGACAGTTGTGCGAGGTAGCCGAGGATGGAGTGGATCCCTGTTCCGAGGGTCGGGTGTGCGCGCCACAAGGTTTTTGCGTGGAGCCCGCGTTGATTTGCAATCGCGACGAAGACTGCGAAGAGGGAGGAACATGCGAGGCGGGTTTGTGCGTATTCAAATCGCAACCGATGGCCGGCGCGGAAGATCCCCTGGCGAAAGACAGCGTGGTTGAGGAGAAAGAGGCGCTTGGGGCGGAATTTTCCGACCGACAACGGACTTGGACCGTTTGGTTTGGCTTTGATCAATCCGTCTTGCGCGACCAAGACTTGTTCGCGCTGCGGCAGGTGGTGCAATCCCTCAAGAAAGACCCTGAATCCACGGTTGTGATCGAAGGACACGCCGACAATCGCGGCGCGCCGGACTATAACCTGGCGTTGAGTGAACGCCGCGCCGGATCGGTGGAACGTTACTTGCAACGCTTGGGGATCGCCGGTAAACGCATGCGCAAGGTGCCGTACGGCTCCGAGCGGCCCGCGGACAGCCGCGACAGTGAAGAAGCCTGGGCGAAGAACCGCCGCTGCGAGATTGTGGTTCAATCCTCGGCCGAGAGTCCCGCGTTGGCTGGAGAGCAAAGTTCTCGGACGCAACCGCCTTTATCCGAGAGTACGCCACCCGAACTGGAAGCGGATTTTTAGGAAAATGCAACGACGGCGGATTTGGCAGGAGTGACGGGGAGGTTCTTGCGTAAGTAGAGACGCGATTAATCGCGTCTCTACAGAGTTTCCGCGCTATCCCGTCATTCTTCGTTTCTTTTGATCTTCGTTGGGGGCGAGACGATTATTCCGCTTGCACCGAGCGTGCATTCAAGTGCACAATCGTCGGCAATGAGTCAATTACGTGCTATTACCGGTACAGTCGCGCAGTGTGTGCAAGAGACAAGGGATACGTGGACCTTGCACATGGACGTTGCTCCCGAGGATAGGGTCTACCAAGCGGGGCAGTTTTTGAGCATCGACCCACACCAATTCCCCGAGTTGGCCGGCTGGGTAGCTTATCTAGAGCACTGCAAGGGACGGCGTGAGACCGTGCGGGCCTATTCCATGGCGTCCGCGCCACACGAGCCGTTCGTTTCCATCACCGTTAAACCCGAGGAATACCAAGGAGGGACCACGGCTTACCCGCCGTTGCTTTCCCCATTGCTTTCGTCTTCGTGTCTGCAGGGGAGACAAATCACCTTTCACGGCTACACGGGGGCGTATACATTGCGGTATCTGAACGAACCGGTTGGCCGGGGTGTGGAGATGGTGTTGCACCTGACGGCTGGGTCGGGCATCGTTCCCAACTTTGCCTTGCTGAAAGAAGACTTGCACACCAATAGGCACCCTCACGTGCATCACGTGCTCGTGGATGTCAACAAAACCCATGACGACATCATTTTCCGGCACCAACTGGGCAAGCTAGCCAAGCATCATCCAGAGCGATTCCATCTGCACCACCACCTCACGCGGCAGGAGAATCCGCAACAGTACGGACAGCACTATGCCGCCGGTAGGCCCACGCTTGAACTGTTGCGGCGCCTGGTCCCCCACCCTGAACGCACGTTGGTGTACGCCTGCGGCCCCGCGCTTACCAAGTGGCAAAAGCGACAAGCGCGCGAGACGGGCGAGGAGCTCAAGCCCAGGTTCCTAGAGACCGTGACGGAGCTCGTTCGCCAGTTAGGCATCGACAGATCGCGCTTGAAGACAGAGGCATACGGCTAACCAGGATTCAGAGGAGGAATTATAAATTATTAATTATGAATTATTAGTTTCTTTTGCCTTCATTTTTAGGTGCTCATAATTCATAATCCATAATTCATAATTAAGAAATGGAGCGTTTTTTCAACACCGCCGGTCCCATCGATCCCGCCGATCATTATGCCCTCGATCCGCTCGGGCGCTGGGACTTATCCGAAGTGCTGGGGCACATCGATCGCAAAAAATACTTCTTGGTCCACGCGCCGCGCCAGACGGGCAAGACCACCTGCATCAAGGCGTTGGCTGCTTACTTAAATCAACAAGGGAAGTTTCGGTGCGTATATGTCTCGGTAGAGCAGGGTCAAGCGGCGCGGCAGGATTTAGCTCAAGGGATTCGCTGCGTGCTAGACGAACTGGGCATGGCCGCCTCGTTGCAGTTGCAAGACGACTTTGTCATGGAACACTGGAAAAACACGCTTGAATACGTGGGGGCGGCAAACGCCTTGCTGTATGTCTTGACGGAGTGGTGCGACCAGGGCCCCAAGCCCCTGGTGTTACTCATGGACGAGATTGACGCCTTGGTGGGCAATACATTGATCGCCGTGCTGCACCAGTTGCGTACCGGATACTGCGACCGCGACACGGCGCCGTTCCCCCAAAGCGTGGTGTTGTGCGGCATGCGGCATTTAAGGGATTATCGGATGGAATTGGGGGAAGAAGGCAAAGAGGTGTTGTCGGAAGCCAGCCCGTTTAACATCAACTCGGAGTCACTACGGCTGGGCGATTTTTCGCAAGACGATGTCAAGACCCTGTACGCCCAGCACACGCAAGAGACGGGCCAGCGGTTTGAACAAGGCGTATGCGAACGTGTGTTCGAGCTCACGCAAGGCCAGCCGTGGCTGGTCAATGCCTTGGCTTACGATGCGTGCTTCCGCGACCAGGCGGGGCGGGATCGAGCCAAAGCCATCACGGTAGGGGATATTGAAACCGCCAAGGAAAAGCTGATTCAACGGCGCGAAACGCATTTGGATCAGCTGATGGCCAAGCTCAAGCAAGACCGGGTGCATCGGGTGTTGGAATCGATGATGGGTCGATACGATGTGCACCCCACCGAAGAAGATTTCGACTATGTCACGGACTTGGGCCTGATTCGCCGAGA